>NZ_JBADWU010000007.1:0-37319 GCF_056203535.1 Candidatus Limimorpha sp.
AGGAAACAGACGAAAAATCCGGCCGAAATGACCGGAATGAGATATAAAAACGTAAATCTGATGAGCCAAACGCAGAAAACGGATGGAACCAGTCGCTGCTTCGCTCAAATTGAAAACATTAAACGACAATCCCTAATTAACGTTGATTGCGGATACGAGTATTGGAAACATGAGCATAGAGAAGACTTATGCAACAGAGTCCAAGAGCTTCTGAATAAAACCCTTGAAGAAATCAAGCAATACCGAGAGCAAGAGGAAGAAAACTGCAAGAATTTGGTTGACAGCATCCAAGAAGAGTGCAATCTTAGGACTTTATTAAATGAGTATAGGCCAAAGATTCTACGCTCATTGCAAGAATGTTACAACAGCTGCAAGAACATAATCAAAAACCACATGGAAAAATTGCAGGAATTGCCAGTGGATGACGACAATGATATTTTCTCAGCTATTCATGCAGATAATTTCAAGCGTTTCTTAGGTTGTTTCTCCAATGGTGTTGACATTACAAAGTGCGATTCCGAGGGCTATTCACCTCTCACATTGGCTTGCAGAATGGGTAACAACGAAATGGTGAAATTCTTCATCACGCACGATGCAGACTTGGCAAGAAAAGACAACCGAGGTTACAATGCACTCGAGACCGCTGCCATTTTCAATTATCGGGACATTTGTGAACTGCTGATTAAGGCTGACAAATCGTTGGTTAGCCAATCCAAATCACTTGTCGAACTATCAAAGAAAAACACATTTACTGATTGGATTTCAAAATTCTAACTATGAAAATCACACTTAATAATTGCGATACGGTTTTCAAAAACTTATCGGAAAAACTGCAAGTCTTTGACACAGTTGATGCAGACGACATTAAGAAATCAATAAATAGGCTTAAGGATTGCATCAATTCCGTAAGCGAAGGCGGCAAGCAGCTTAAAGAACAAAACAATATCCTTAAAATCGGTGTTGTTGGTCAAGTAAAGGCTGGCAAATCATCATTCCTCAACTCCCTGTTTTTTGATGGGGAGAATGTTTTGCCACGAGCTTCAACTCCGATGACAGCCGGACTGACAATGATTCAGTATGGCGAAGAGAATAGCTTTATTGTTGAATATTACAATAAAAAGGAATGGCAGGTCTTTGAAGACCGCGCAAAGGCATACGACGACATCGTTCAGGAGATGAAAGGTGCAAATCCATCTTTGGAAATGTCTCAAATAGAGGCGATGATTCCTGAAGAATGTGTTGCTGCAAAAGAAATGGTAATGAATTGCGGCAGGTTGGCAAATAGCAAAATACAATCAATTGCACAAAAAGAAGAAAAATCCTTTTCTAACATTAAAGACCTTCAAGATGTGCTTGAACAATATGTTGGAGCAAATGGCGATTTCACTTCCATTACAAAATGTTTGACCATCAACTTGCACGACGACAGGCTAAAAGAAGTTCAAATTGTTGACACTCCTGGAGTCAACGATCCTGTCTTGTCCCGCGAGCAGCGCACAAGAGAGTTCTTGAGAGGTTGTCATGGCGTGTTTTTCCTAAGTTATTCGGGACGATTTTTTGACAGCACTGATGTTTCATTCTTGACAAACAGAATTGGAGACCAAGGCATTGGCACTGTGGTTCTTATTGCTAGTAAATTTGATTCTGTCTTACAAGATGTTGGTAATAATTTCAAAGACGACCTTGCCAACGCTATTGAAGATTGCAAACGCAAATTGATGAAACAATATGAGCGAAATATCGCAACATCAAACTACAAAGGCAGCGACCCCATTTTTGATTTAAGTTCTGGCATCGGTTATTCTATTGCAAAAAAAGAACCCGAAAGACGAGATGCAACAGAAAAACATGTCGTTGAGCGTATGAAATATTTCTACCCAAGTTTCTTCTCAACGGAAGAAGATGTTGCTTCTACATTTTTTGATCTATCTCAGATGGATGATATTCGTTCCAACTATTTGGAAGGTTTATTCACCAAAAACAAGGAAGCTATCATTAAACAGAAAGTGGATTCATACTTTGCCAATACTTCCGAAAACTTGAAGAAAGAATTTGACAAAGAAATCGAAGTGTTCAAGGGAAGAATTGAGGCATTGGAAAATGGTGATTTAAACAGCATTCAAGAGCAAAAAGAAATTGCTGAGACTATCATTAAAGAAATCAAGAGTGATATAGGCACAACTGTGAACCGTGCCGAATCAGCAGCAGAGAGATTTGTGAAAGAATGCTTAAATGAATTCTCTTTCCATTGGGGAGGGCGTGTACCAACTACAACCGTTGAGCGGGATTTCCATAGGACATCAACATTTTGGGAAAGTACAAGATCTTTCAAATGCTCATACGAAAAGGTGGAATTATATCAACTGATAGATGGTTTGTCTAAACAGCTTGAAGCAGCGCTTAACAAACTATTGGATGTTTGGAATTCAAAGACATCCGAGTTAAGGAAAATAATCTCTGAAAGAATTGGTCAAATAATTACCGAAAACGAATTAAAAGACAAGAAGGGCCTTCTGAATTCTAAAATGCTAAGAAATATCTTGGATGAAATATTAGATTCAATGTTATCAAACAACACTTTGGATGTTCACTCAATGAAGGAAAAATTTAATGATAATTTGAACAATTCATTAAACGGCATGGATGAACTCAGCTATCACAAATGTTGTTGCGAGGAGAGTGAAGCCAGAAGCCAAATATATACTGCTGCTGAAAAATGCAAGAATGAAGTTCGTAATGCGGTGAATAGCATCGTCAGTGGCTTGCATCAAGAAGTTGAAGATGCTTTACTCACAGCAAGAGAAAATAGCATTAGCCTTTTCAAAGACAGAAAAAATGATTTTATCAATGGCATTTCTGACAAAATGAAAGAAGAATTGTTACAACTTGAAAAGGATTTAAAAGACAAGACTAATAAATTAGGACAGCTAAGGCAAGTTGAATCTGGTTTAATCAATATATCAAAAGAATTATGATTGAAGATGTTGTAATAAAAGTGAAAGAATCACTTAATGAAGAAAAGAACAAAATTGTTTCTTTTTTGAATGAAAGAATGCGGTCAATAGTATTCCCTGAAGATGTGGCAATAGGGCGCAGTGAAAAAGTTGAGAATAATGACAAAACTCCATTGTTAATTGCAGGAGGAGGTGCCTTGGGCTTGTTGATAGGGATATGCTCTGGAGCTAAATGGCTGTCAGCAATTGGATTATGTGCAGGAGCAATAGGCGGTGTGATGTATTTTAAAAATAAAAAAGGAACAGCACACTATGATGACCAACAACAGACCAACGAAATTGACTATTCAAAATTATCCAATTCAATTTACAAGACGATGGAATCAGCCCATTCCCATATCACAAAAGAATGGGATAATTATTTAGGGCAACAAAATTCCATGTTAAAATCAGAAATTCGATCAACCGTTGTTGATGATGACAAGAAAAACGAATTGTTTGATAGAGTCACTCGTCGCGCTCAAATTCGTTTCTCAATGATGGATGCTAGTTCCGAACTGTTGTCGGCAAGCCGAAGCAAAGATGTCAATGTGTTAAAGAGCACTATGCTTTCATTGATTGACAAATATAATGACGCAATCGAAAAAGCATATAATGATCAATTATCTGTTTATAGTTCGTTATTAGAATAACTATCAATATTTTGTTTCTGAAACAAACACTATAGTTTCTTCTTATGCCACCATCACCCTCACCTTCCCACACGACCTACACGGTTATCTTTCAGCGAGAAGGTGAGGACGGTGTTCTTTTCGTGTACGCAAATATTGCTCAGTTATTGATAACCTTTGTATTTGATGACAAATAAATGCTATCCGCATTCAGTATTGGCGGCGGCCTTGTCGCTGGCGGGTTGCTTCTAGCAAAGCCCGCTTCCTCGTCCAGCCGTTCTTTTCGGGTGTTTGTTAAGTGCTTTCGGCCTTCCTCCTAAAAGGCGGCGGCCTTTTGGTGAAAAGCACGCCGCCTTTTACCCAAAAGCCCGCCTGCTTTTTCAAAAAGCAGGCGGGCTTTTAAAATTTGCCGCTCGTGCTTTTTTCAAAAGCTGGCGGCCTTTTCGGTTTGCGCTTCCGAGGGGCTTATTTCACTTTCTCGTACTTGAGCGTGACAAGCATTTCCTTTTCTTTTTTCAACCACAGAAAGTCACCAAACATGACTTGTATTTACACCTTATTGATTCGTTTAATTCGGGTTCAGGCATGTCGTGCCGAATGATGACAATTTTGTCATCACGGCGCGGCATGGCATGAGTCTGTTGGCCTTGGGCGAGAAAATCACCATTCATGTCGTGGCCACGGGCACGCAGTCAAGCAAAGTGGTCATCGAATCGGCCAACCAGATTTTCATCAACATCCTTAACCTTGGCGCTAACAAGAAAAACGTTCAAAGCCTTGAAGATTACATCAGCAACGAGGTTTACCGTCTTTGCAGCGATGAAGAAATAAAGCTCATGCAACAGGAGATAAGGTTTAAGAAATGAGTTATTGATGGTCGTTTTTAGGGAACAAAGTCCTAAACATTCTAAGTGTTTCTTTGTCTGGCTTTTTGTATTCGCATGGTTCAAAGTGACAGGCATTATAGAAAGGAACGGCTGAATAATCCTCCTCGATATATGCTTCGACAGTGAGGAACATGCAACCTGCGGTCTTTTGGCGTTGCGCCATTTCCGCAATTGAATCAACTACGGCTTTCCCGATTCCTTTTCGCCGATAGTTTTCCTTTACAGCCAAATAGGAAATCTCTAATGCTGGATAATGATGTTTGCTCAAGAAAGTGTCAACGTAATTGGAAGAAAGATTTGGCTTGTTGGATGATGACTGGTTATCTAATATCTCTTCCAAAGAATCCAAATCAAGTTCCAAGGAATCGAAACTGAGTGAAAACATGGCCACTATTTCATTATCTAACGTAACCGAATACAAATTGCAATAGTGATTTCGGACACTGTTCGCCAATCCCGAATGTATGAAATCATCCATAGCTTTGATGCCGCAATTAAAGTCATCTAATTGCGACACGTTATCCAATATTCTGATTGTTAAGCTGTTCAGGGCCATTCGACCTGATATTTTGGCTCGTTTTTTTCAGACGCTTCTTCAACTGTTTCGTTTCGCCAAATTTTCAAGACTTCATCCCAAATCTTTTTGGCAAAATTTCCTTTTACGCTTTCCCTTTTTGAATCAATCCCTAACATAGATTTTGTATTTTTTTTGCAAAAGTAATGGGTTTTTACTTGTTGCGCAACTAATTATGTAAAAAATCACAAATTTGTTTGAAAGCAGGTTATTAGACTTTGCGGCGATGAAGAAATAAAGCTCAGGCGGTTGGATATAAAAACGCAAATTTCCATAAATGAATCATTAATTTTTTGCCAGTCAAGTTATTAACAGACAATTATCGGTGATTTGTGTTTGCCAAAAAACAGTGCCAATTCATGCGCAAGCAACTAAAATTTCTGCGTAATCAGCGCAATCAGCGGTTTTAAAAGAATCCGTATAATCCTGTAAATCTGTAGTTTTGAAATAGCACATCCGTGCCAATCCGTCAAATCCATGTTCGTCTTCAATCGGTGTTTCCGTTTGTTAGGTTTTGGAAGTGAAAGCCTTGCGAAATCGGAAAATATGTGTACTTTTGCAGTTGTTAAAATACAAACAATATGACTACAAACGCACCGACATTGAATCTTCAGTTTACATACAGTCAGTTGCTGGCTTTGGCCATGCAGCTTGATGATGAAGACCGTTTCCGTCTTTGCAGGGAATTGACACGAGGCTTGCGTTCTGAGAGCTTGAAGGCTATTCGTGAAGCATTTCGTACCGACGAACTTGATGAAGAAACGATTATCGCCGAATGTGAAGCCGTAAGACAAAAGATGTATGAAGAACAATCCGCAAGATGAACCCCAGATAGTTCGGGTTGTAATTGATTCGAACTTGTGGATTAGTTTCCTTATTGGGAAAAAACTTGACTGCCTGTTGGAGTTACTTGATAATCCGTGGTTTGAATTGGTGTCTACGGCTCGGCTGAATGAAGAAATACTGGAAGTTTCGCGAAGGCCGAAACTTCGCAAATATTTCCGTGAAGGAAATGTGCTCCTGCTGGAAGAATGGATGAATCAGCACTTTGTAATGGTTGAAATTGATGACATCCCGAAGCGTTGTAGAGACCCTAAAGATGATTATTTGTTGGAATTGGCTGTTCGGGCGAATGCCATTTATCTTGTGTCTGGCGACAAAGATCTCTTAGACATTGGCCAGATCAATGAATGTAGAATTATGACCGTCGCACAGTTTGAAGCCGAATGGAAATAAGTGGAATATTTGCTTCAACACGCAAAATATTCAAAGCCTTGAAGATTACATCAGCAACGAGGTTTACCGCCTTTGCTGCGGTGAGGAAATAAAATTCAGGCAGCCGGAGATAAGGATGCGGAAGTGAAGTTGGGGGTTGCAGATTGAAAATATTATTATTACTTTTGCAGCGGTTTTTGGAAGGAGAAAGAAAGTAATATGCCTAAGTTCAAATATCAAGACGAAATTGACATTGCTATTAGCCAGGGATGTGTGTTACCTGTCTTGCACGAACCTGGCGGGATGATGGGCCTATAGGTTTGTCTTTGATCATGAACATCCGAACAATTTCCTCCCTCCATTGAAAATAAAACCACAGAGGCGATTGGACGCTTCTATCAGGGTAACTGGTTATGCTTTGTCATGTTTTGAAGACATGGAAAAAGCGAAGAACCATTATGCAAATCTTGCCAAGACTTTTCGGAACATCAGGACTGAAATTGGCGATAGCCTGAGTAGTGGGAAAATTGAAAACAATGATGGTTTGGTCGATGACACAATGATTAGTACCAGCCATTTCAACCTGTTTGAATTTGAAGAATGCGACTTGAGCAAGAAATTTGAAATACTGTGTAAACTATGAACATCGAGATAAACGGATATCCAATGGAGTTTAACCTCCAAAAACTGATGAAATGCTCTGACTTGATTTATTTTGATGGGCCATTGTTATCTCATTATATTGACGATTCTGGCGATAACTATCTGCTTTATTGGCTTGAATCGGACGAAAAATGCAATCGTTGGATGATTGTACGGACTACCATGTCACAAATACAAGATTACACGGCAAAACTTGTGTCACTCCGTGATGTTATCCTCAATCCATGCGATACGTTTGTTTTTGTGACCGACATTGACAACGATTTGAACTGCCAGAATACCAAGTGCGTGCCATTGAAATCAATCCCCGATGAATATCTTCCCGATAAAGATTCTTTCTATGCCTTTCAGATGGAAAATGTTACGGTATATCCAACTTTATACAATCCCCAACTTTTTAAGGTTTTTTTGCGCCAGTTTATTGGTCAAAACATAATGTCAAATATTACCAGCAACATTCCAAATCTTTCCTGCTCAACTTCGGTGTCAACTAAGACAACCTCCGCGACCTGAGTGATTACATCAGCAACGAGGTTTACCGCCTTTGCAGCGATACGTAGATAAAGCTCAGGCGGTTGGATATAAAAATGCAAATTTCCATAAATGAATCATTAATTTCTTGCCCGTCAAATTATTAACGGAAAATTATCGGTAATTTGTGTTTGCAAAAATCAGTGCCAATTCATGCGCAAGCAACTAAAATTTCTGCGTAATCAGCGCAATCAGCGGCTTTAAAACATCCGTATAATCCTGTAAATCTGTAGTTTTGAAATAGCACATCCGTGCCAATCCGTCAAATCCATGTTGTCTTCAATCGGTGTTTTTGAGTAATAGCCTTGCGAAGTTGCGGGAAAAGTTTATTGTTTTTGCGAAATTGAAGAATTTCCGTAATTTTGCACATGTAATTTTGGCTTTGAATGTATGGCACTATTAATGGACATTGAGGAACTGCTGAATAAACGTAGGGTGGAAGACAACCGTATCGAGTTTAAAAAAGGTTGGAATCCAGATACGGTTTATCATAGCATTTGCGCTTTTGCCAATGACATTGACAATTTGGGTGGCGGTTATATTTTGATAGGTGTTGAAGAGCATGAAGGTGTGGCAAAACGCCCTGTGTGCGGCATCGAGGAATCGCTGATTGACGGCATCCAGAAAACTATGCAAGGCTTTAATCAAAAGCTGAAACCGTATTATATGCCGAGGACATCGGTCGAAATCGTTGATGAAAAGTACGTTTTCGCTATCTGGGTTCCGACGGGCATAAATCGCCCATATAGTGTTTCGTGCAATGTTACGGCGAAAGGACTTGTCAAAGAGGAGTTCTATGTCCGATGTGGTTCTACCAGCATTCCTGCCAAGGGTGAAGTGCTCGACGAATTGCGTGATATGGCGACAAAGGTGCCGTTTGATGAACGCCCGAACCCCGATATCGCACTTTCCGACATTTCGATAGTTTTGCTGAGCGATTTTTTGGAGCACGTCCAGAGCAGCATCCCGATGGAAATGATTTCTTCGGCAAACAAAATGGAATTTGCTTGAGCAGATGGATCTTTTGTCGGGGCCTACCGAAAACCGACTGATAAAAAACGTGGCGGCCATGATGTTCTGCGAAAATCCTCAACGCTTTTTCCCTTATAGTCAGATAGAAGTCGTCATTTTCCCGGAAGGACGTGTTAATAATCCGGACAACATGATTGAGGTGCCGCCTTTCAAGGGACCTGTGCCGAAAGTGATTTCCGAAACGCTTACTTATTTGCGAACCAATGTCATCAAAGAGCGGATCGTCAAACGGCGTGATGACGAACATTCGTATCGTTTTTTTAACTATCCCTATCAGGCTTTGGAAGAAGCTGTTGTGAATGCCATGTACCACAGGGATTATCAAGTCAGGGAACCTGTCGAAATCACCATTGAGCCGGATATGATTACCATACTGAGTTTTTCGGGCCCCGACCGTTCCATCAGCATGGATGCCATACGGGAAGCGGAATTGCTGAAGTCGCGTCGTTATCGCAATCGTCGTTTAGGGGAGTTCCTGAAAGATTTGGAACTGACGGAAGGCCGCGCAACGGGTATTCCTACCATTCAACGGCAACTCAAAGGCAACGAATCGCCAAAGGCCAGAATTGAGACGGATGAAAATCGCTCGTTTTTTATGATAGAATTGCCATGCCATAAAGACTTCGTCGGCAAGATTATACTTAAAAATGGCGAGAACTTTGGCGAGAACTTTGGCGAGAACTTATTTGGCGAATTATCTGAGCGTCAATGTTCTATATTAAAACTAATGCTTGTTGACGGCACTGTGACGGCTAACGATTTGGCGAGAACTTTGTCGGTGTCTCCAAGAACTGTTCAGAGGGAAATTTCCTTCCTTAGAAATCATGGATATATTGACAAGGAAGGCAAATCGAATAAGGGTTTTTGGAAAGTGCTAAATCTTAAGTTTCAGGAACAACACGCAAAATATTCAAAGCCATGAAGATTATATCAGCAACGAGGTTTACCGCTTTTGCAGCGATACGGGGATAAAGCTCAGGCAGCCGGAGATAAAACGCAAATTTCCATAAATGAATCATTAATTTCTTGCCAGTCAAATTATTAACTGAATATTATCAGTAATTTGTGTTTGCAAAAAATCAGTGTCAATTCATGCGCTTGCGCATCCGAAATTCTGCGTAATCATCGCAATCAGCGGCTTTAAAAGAATCCGTATAATCCTGTAAATCTGTAGTTTTGAAATAGCACATCCGTGCCAATCCGTCAAATCCATGTTGTCTTCAATCGGTGTTTCCGTTTGTTAGGTTTTGGAAGTGAAAGCCTTGCGAAATCGTAAAATATGTGTACTTTTGCAGGCATATTAGATAAGATTATGGCAAATGTAGTAAATACAGCAACATCCAATAATGACAGATTGCAACGTATCAACTTGATGGTAAGCAGTTTGGAGGAAGAACAACAGGTGGAGTTGGAAAGGCAGTTGAGAATACTCTTGCTTTTGAATCAAGCACAGGAAATCGATGGATCGGTGAAGAAAAACGACATCTCCATGGCTGAAATTGTTGAAGAAGTAAGGAAAGCCAGACATGGAAACTAAAGCCGTTTTTGACACCAACATCTGGATTTCGTATTTCTTAGGTGGAAAAATCACCGAATTAACGGAAATGGTTTTGTTTCATGAAGTATCCTTGTATCGTGCAAAGGAACTTACCAATGAATTGAAAATTGTGATGTCTCGGAAAAAGTTTTCCAAATACCTGACTTTGCCAATGGAAAGATATTTGTCAATGTATGAGAACCTTACAAGACTTATTGAAATAGAACTATCTTTTGATGGTTGCCGTGACCCTAAAGACAATTTCCTTTTCGACATTGCTTATCAATCTTCATCGGATTATTTGGTATCCGGAGATAAAGACATTTTGGAAACACCGATAATTCCGCCACTTCAGGTTGTTACTTTGTCAGAGCTCAAAAAGAGAATATGAATAGATTTTCAAAAACGCAAATTTCCATAAATGAATCATTAATTTCTTGCCAGTCAAATTATTAACGGAAAATTATCGGTAATTTGTATTTGCTAAAAATCAGTGCCAATTCATGCGCTTTGTTCCCTGCTCACCCTGAGTCTGTCGAAGGGGCTTGTCGAAGGGCGCATCCAAAATTTTTGTGTAATCAGCGGCTTTAAAACATCCGTGTCAACCCGACAAATCCGTGTTCGTCTTCAATCGGTGTTATCCGTTTATCAGGTTTCGGAAGTGAAAGCCTTGCGAAATCGGGGTAGGTGTGTCCGAAGTCTGTTTGCTTCAGGAATGCATGTAAAATTAGACGATAGTTTTCATATTCGTCGTAGTTGGTGAAAAAAACGGACCTCCAAGCGGAAGTCCGTTTCGACGAGCATTTATGGATAGTTTTCGGTTTATTCAAACATGGAGTCAATCAAATTCTTGTAGCGTTGCTGGACGACCTTGCGCTTCACTTTCAATGTCGGCGTCATAATGCCGTTTTCGATGGTCCAGTCATCGGCGACGAGTTCGAATTTCTTGATTTGCTCGGTCTCGCCGAAGAAAGTGTTGTAATTCTTGACTTCTTTCGAAATGGCATCTTTCACTTCTTTCATCTTGATGCATTCCTCTTTGGTGGTGAAATCAAGTTTGTTCTGTTTGTTGTTTTGCTTCAGGTTGAAATTCAGTTTGTTCTGTTGTGCGAACCATGTCTTGATGTAGGTGAAATTCGGAACAATGAGCGCAGCGGCAAATTTCTGTCCTTCGCCAAAAACGACGATGTTTTCGATGAATTTCGATTCGCTGAATTTCTCTTCAATGACTTGCGGGTTGATGTATTTGCCCATTGATGTCTTGAACAAATTCTTCAAACGTCCCGTGATGAAAAGTCGGCCTCTGTCATCGATATAGCCCATATCGCCGGTATGCAGCCAGCCGTCTTTGTCGATGATTTCCTTGGTCAGTTCTTCATTTTTGTAGTAACCTAACATGACATTGTGGCCTCTGCAAATGATTTCGCCTTGTTCGTTGATTTTCAGTTCGATTCCGGGAAGTGCCCGGCCAACGGTTCCCACTTCGCGGCCACCTTTCGAGTTATCGCTGACACAGATGACAGGTGAGGTTTCAGTCATGCCATAGCCTTCATATACAGGCATTTTGATGGCTGAGAAAAAGCCTGCAACTTTCTGTGAAATGCTTGCTGCACCCGAAACGATGATGTCGAAATTCTCGGCTCCCAGTTGCTCCCTGATTTTGGAATACACCAGTTTGTCGGCAATCTTGATTTTCAGATTGTAGAATGATGAACGCTCGTCTGGGTCGATTTTGTAACGTTCTGTAAGCTTGACGGCCCATCTGAAAATGTATCCGGAAAGACCTTTCATTTTGTTGCCGTTTTGAACGATTTTCTCGTACATCTTTTCAAGGACGCGAGGAACAGCGGTCATCATGGTAGGGTGGATTTCCTTCATGTTGTCGGCTATGGTTGCAAGGCTTTCTGCATAGTAGACCGACATGCCGAGGAGCTGATACATATAGACCAAGACTCTTTCGTAGGCATGGCAGATGGGCAGGAAACTGAAAGCTGTTTTCGACCATTTTGCCGGAGTGTGCTGAATGCCGCGCAATTGACCGAGAAGGTTGGAGTGCGAAAGCATGACGCCTTTCGGGACTCCGGTGGTGCCGGATGTATAGATAATGGTGGCGCAATCTCCCGTCTTGACATTGTTGCGGCGCTGCTCTAATTCTTCAGGATGATGATGGGTCTCGCCCAATTCAAGAAGCTGCTGGAAGAATGGATATTTTTGTCGGTCGCTCATGGTGTAGATGAGCTTCAGGTTAGGTGTGTTTGGAAGGATTTCCTCAATTTTGTTCATTACCGCGATGCCTTCCAATATGACCATTTTCGCTTCGCAGTTGTTGAGGATGAAATGGTAATCTTCTTTGCTGATGGTCGGGTAAATCGGGACGATGATGGCTCCGATTTGCTGGATGGCCATGTCGAGCATGTTCCATTCAGGACGGTTGCTGCTAATGATGGCTATTTTGTCTTGAGGTTGTATGCCGAGTTCAATAAGAGCGTATGCCAAATTGTGGCTGATTTCCTGATATTGCTTAGGGCTATACTTGACCCAAACTCCGTTTTCTTTCTTCGCAAGAGCAACATTTTGATCCGGCCATTTCTCACAATAGTTGTCGAGAATGTCGAAAAGTCTTGTTTCTTCTTTCATAGATTTTAATCAATTTCTATTTTCGCTGCAAAGATACCGCTCTTTTTGTTGTCTTGTGATAAAATGTGCCATGTTTTGTGTGATTTGGTGTAAAATCAGTGTTTTTTGGGATAAAATACCTAAAATTAGGGATGAAATTTGAAAAAACCGAATTTCGTCACATGGCATTTTGTGACGAAATTCGGAAATTTGGGTTTAAAATTTGCTTGTTTTGGGTGAACAAGGTGCGAAATCAATCTATTGTTTTATGAATTTCAAATAGGTTTTTCCGCATTCAATGGACTTGATGAAATAAATGCCTGATTGCAGTTTGCTAATGTCGATAGGTTCGTTGTCATGGATGTTGGCTTTAATCAAGACTTGTCCTAACGGGTTGCAGATTTCAATTTGTTCGTTGAAAATTCCTGTAACGATAATTTGATTGTGGGCAGGATTTGGGTAAATGCTGATGCTGTTTTCTCCGTTTTCTCCAATACCGTATGAGTTCTTTACCAAAACTTCCAATGCCTCTGAGACTTCGCTCTCGCCGCAATCGTTTCTCAACTTCACTTCGATTTTCGCTTCGCCTCTGAAGCTTTCCTCCCAGTCTATCGTGAGGTTGTTGCCGTTGGCTGTCATGGTGCCTGCATCTTCTGGCATTAAAGTCCAAAGATAGCTTACGTTGTCTTCGGCTGGCGTGCTGTAACGGCTTTGCTGTGTTTCGTTGAGGTCGACGGTGGTTTCGCCTTCGGGCTGTGTCGGTTTGATTTCGCTCAAGTCTTTCAATAAACTCAATTTGACCTCGGCGTTTTGCTGGCTTTCGTTTAAGGTGGAAATGGCTGTTATCGAAAGTGTGACTTCTTGACTTTCAATGTCTTGTTCTCCGAAATGATAAATAGGACATTCTGCCGTTGCGTCTTCAAACTGGCCATCGCCGTTTGTCGTCCATTGGATTTGTGTTCCGTTGACGCAATAACTTTCAGGCATGTAGGACTCAGATGTGCAAATAATTTCATCATCGCCTGCAAAGAGAATCATTTCGGCCATTGGCGGGAATTGCAGGAGGTCGATACGGGCGCAATCATCGCCAGCGGATTCATCTGATTTTTTCTTGTAGACAAACTTGAATAAGTGTTTGCCTGGTGCAATTTCAAAGGATTCCTTTTGCCATTCGCTTTCATCGCTCCATTCGCCCATAATATCGAAATCGATGCTGAATGTCAGGATGTCTTCCGTTGCGGTTGAAACTTTGTGGAAGAACGTAAGGACACTGTTGGCATTGCTTTCAAAGCCAATTGTCAAGGTTGCTGATTGATTGATGTTGAGTTGTGGCGTTGTTATGCAGTTGCCTCCATCAAGGCCTTGGCCTTCTTCGATGTGCCATTTGCGGCTGCCGTTGCCCAAATTCCACTGAATGCTCGGGTTAAGTTCTTCATCTTCAAAGTCTTCCTGCGTATAACCTAAAAGCAGTTCGCCTTCCGAAATGTTGGTGTGGCTTCCGCTTTCAGCGTTGATTTGGTAAGGAAGAATGCCGCCATCCATACCGTTTTCATCCATTTTCACTTGGAAAACGATTTCTTTTGTTTCGTTCACCTCAATGGCTTCGGTGTGAATTTCGCTTTCATCGATGATGGCAAATGGTGCCTTGATTTTCAGTGTGTTTGCCGTTGCCAATGATTTGCTGTGCCCGATGTTTTCGATGTTGAAATGTAGCAATGTCGTCTCGCCTTTTATGAATCGGTCGGTGGTGTTGCCTTCCAGATCGGTCATGGTAGGCTGGTTGAACTGGAATTTTGGCGCATTCACTTTCACTTTGAAGAGGTCTTGGAAAGTGTAGCTCCCGTTGTCCATCTGAAGTGTGAAGATGATTTCTTCCTGGTCATCGATGGCATCGCCGAAATGGATTTCAAAGGCATTGTCGACTGTGTTGATTTGGTTGACATTGATGGATGCGAAAGCGCTTGTGCCGTTTATGATTTCCACGCTTGGATGGTCGCAAAGAAGCGTGATGTTAGTGTTGGCAATGTCAGCGGCGCCAACATTATGCAGGCTGAGGTTGATGTGGCAAGTCTCGTTGTAATCGGCGGTTTCATTCTGATTGCCGCTTTCATCGTTGATTGCGAAATTGTTGAAAATCAGGTATGGACCTTCGGCAGGAATGACCTTGATTTTCCTTTCGTAACGGAAATGGTTCTGTTTTGTGATGGTCATCAGGACTTCAGTGCCGATTTCCTGTGGCGTTACTGCGATTTCCTGCAAGTCGCCGGTGGCATTGTCCAAGCCGATGATTTGGTCGCCCACGGAAAGGCAAATCAATGCTCCTTCATCGGCTTTTACCTGATAGGTGTCTTTGCCGGTCATCAAAACGGGCAGCATCTCAACGTTTAGTGTCTGAGGCACTTCGGTGTAAAGATTCATATAAGCATCGCCGTGATGGTGGAAAAGATAATAGGTGATTTCCTTAACGTAATCATCCGTCCATGAAGACTGCTTGAGGAAATATTTTCCGGCGGCATTTCCAAAGGCTGGCAGTACGAAATCCACAGGGTGAGTGGTGCCGTAGGTAGGCATGAAATCGGGCCACATGTTGTCGTAAACGCCCCAAACGTAAACATCATTGACGAAAGAATAGGAGACTTCGGTGGCGGCAATCAGGCCCAAAGCGCCGTGCTGGTGACGGTGGAAAGCTTCGGCAAAGCATCCGTCAGCGCCGCTGTAATTGAAACGCCCTGTAAGGCAGTTGTTCGACATGACGAAAGTCAAATCTTTGTTTTTCAGTTTCTTGATGGTTGCTGTGCTGTATCTCGGTTCGCCCCAAAGGTCTTCGTTGCCGTGGTCACGGTGCTGCACGATGAAGGAGCCGTTGTTGATGGCGTCATTCACCATTTCGCCTGTGGCATCCCATTGGGTGAGGTGCGACATGGTTTCCGGAATGTAGCCTGTTCCGTTAGGTCCGAAATAATTGATGATTTTGTTGGTGTTGTCGGCTGTCGACCATCTTGAGTCTGGCGTGCCTTCGTAAATGGCGTTCAGGCGCACGGGATGCTTGCCGAGTTCGTTTTCCCAAAAGCCGTTTACGACTTCGGAGCAAAGCTGGAACCAACGTTCCAATTGGAATCCCATGGCTGTAACGGGCTTGTCGTAGAAATCGGGGCTTGTCGGTGGTGTGCGTTCGTAATCAAGGTCTTTCTTTATCATGTGATAAAGTTCGTCGAAATTGCGTCCCGTGATGCGTGCTAAAATGATGTCGCTCATCATGTTGCCGTTCATGTCGGAATAGGCGTGGTCGGAGATGTAAGGGTTGTAGCCATCGCCGCCCGGGTGGTTGTTCATGGTGTAGGAAACGATGCCTTTCGTGCCATCGCTGTCATGGTCGCCGAGCAGTTCGACGGCCGCTGGCGGCATTTCCCAAGTGTCGTATGCGTTGCGAATGAAGTCGTAAATGGCATGGTAATCGTTTCCGCCGCAATCCGTTACGGTGAAGATTTCGGTCGGGACACCTTGCGCGATGCGGAACATGCGGATGCTGTCGGCCAACTGGATAAAATCGGGGTTGTCGGGTGTGATGATCATGTATTCGCAGCCGGTTTCGCTGTTTTCGTAGTGCTGGCGCAAACGCTTGCCGTAGTCAATGCTTGGCAAGTCGTTGAAATTGAGAATGATGTCGCTCAAAATGTGATCCCATTCCTTGGTGCGGTAACGAGTGTCGCCAATTTCTTTTTCTCCGCCTTCAATGCTGACTTTCAGGTCGACTTCATCGTAAACGAGCAATTCCTTGGTCACGGGATTGTACTGAAAAGGCATGGCGTCCAGGGAGATGACGTTGATGCCGCGAATCGTCGTGGGATTGGAAAGCCGGAAAGGCGTCTCGGGATAAAAGGCGTTTTGACTGTAAATCTTCTGGTCTTTTTCGTGGATGACGAGCGAATTTTTGTTGTCCAATTGCGGCTGTGCGGCTGGAATGATGTCGACATTATTAATAAGGTGTGTCTTGACATTGCTGATTTCAAGTCGCGCCGTGGCGCCTTGAGGCAAAGCGACAAAGGTGCTGTGGCTGGGCAAATCGGGGGCTCCTGCACAGTTCGGAAGATAAATGCCGCTGAGACTAATGGTTTGTCCTTCAGTGACTTCGCTCCGTTCAATGCTGACTTGGCTGATTTTGTGTCTTACGTTCAGACCTTCACTGCTTTTCCCAATGATGCTGAATCCGTCGCTTGTGCTTTGGGCATTAGAAATGATGCCGATGGCAAGTAATGCGATGACGAAAAAGTGGCGTAAGTAACTCATGACTTAGTGCTTTATTAGTTTGATGTTCTGTGTTTTATTTGCTTTTATGCTGATGAAGTAAATGCCGTTCTCCAAATCGGACAGGTCGAGATAGGTCTCGCCATACATTTGCTTTTGCAGCACGGTTTGACCTATGGTGTTCCTGATGATGAGTTCGCCGAAAGCTGGCATGACAAAATGGATTCCATCGTGTGTAGGATTTGGATAAATCGCTGTGTTATAATTGCTTTCGTCTATGGTACTTGTGTCTTCAATAATGATTTCTTCTGTCTTGGTGTCGGTTTGGTGGCAGCCTGTCACGGTTAGGGAAATGAGGTAGGTGCCGGGTTCGGCATATTCGTGAAGGGTTTCGGCTTCTTCGGAAGTGGTGCCATCTCCGAAATCCCATAAATAACTTGTTTCAGGATAGTTGCTTAAACTGTTGTTTCTGAGTTTAACAGTCTGCTCGTCAACGAAATAAACATCAAAATCAGCCGTGACTTTTGGAACCAAATTCCATTCCGTTCCGCTGTTGAAAACGGTTTCATCAGCAATTTCCTGCAAGGTTTGGGCATCTTCTTCGCTGATTTCAAAAGCGGTGTTTAAACCTATTGCGCTTTCGTTCCAGATGCTGGCGTAAAACACGCAGGCCGTCAGGTAGGTGCCATAGGTCGAAGGGTGGCTGCCATCGGCTGAAAACAGGTTGAAATCGGTTTGGTGTATGGCGGTGCGCCAGGCTTCTCCGGCAGGGGCGCAATTGCATTTAAGTCGTTGTGTCAGTCCGTAATATGAACTTGTCATGGTGTCTTGCATGTGGTCGAAATCGCGGAAATCGGCGCTGCAATAGAGGCCGTCGCCATAGTTCTCGCATTGTTGGCCGCCATTGCGCCGTCCCCAAGTCATGTAGAGGATGATTTCAGCGCAAGGGTTGTATTTTATGATGCTGTCGCGAAGGCGTTCGGCGGCGGGGTACATGTTGCTATATCGGTAATAATCAATGCTTGGCATCTGGCTTTGTTCCTGCAAAACCACATAATCCCAAATGCCTTTCCTGATTTTTTCAAGGCTTGTCGCGTTTTGCGAATGTTGGTCGAAGGTGTAGCCGCCGGGCGTGTTGCTCTCGACCATCATGGAATGGGTGGCGTCTTGTGTGAGGTTGACAAGCGTGCTGGGCAGATTGTTGACTTGCGTGTAGCTATTGCCAAGAAACAGTATATTGATTTTCTGTGCGTTACATTGTATTGAACAAAGAAGGAACAATGAAACAAATGCCGCCAATTGATGCTTTTTTGTCATGTTTGATTATTTAAAGCAACAAAAATAGGAAAAACAATGGTAAGTCGCTTTGTTTTTGTTTATTGAATTGCTGACAGACAGGCTATTTCGTCTTGCTGTCCGCTGCGCGGCTCTTGTTGACGAGAATCACGCCGGTAAAGACCAGCACGGCTGCCACAACTTTCTGCCAGCTCAATTTGTCCATGCCTAAATAAATGCTTGTGATGGTGGCAATTAGCGGTTGCAGGTAGGAATAAAGGCTGATGACGGTCGGGCGCAGCGATTTCTGCCCAACCGGAATGAGGAAATAGGCGATGAAAGTGGAAAAGAGGATAAGGAAACCTAATTCCAGCAGGTAATTTGTCGGCATGACGCTGAAATTCAAGTGCGTGATTTCGTTCAGGTTGAGCGGAACGGAGACCAGCATGGAAAATAGGAACATCCATTTCATGAAAGTCACGACATTGTATTTGGCAATCAGCGGACGGAAAACGCCTAAGTAGGTTGCAAAGAAAAGGCTGTTGCAGATGATGAGGACAATGCCTAAAGGCTGGGTTTGGGTGACACCGTTGTTGCTTGCGTGAACGGTGTTGAGAATGAGCATGATGACGCCGATGAAACTCACGGCAACACCGCCTGCTTTTTTCAGCGTGATGGGTTCCTTCAGCGCAATGGCGGCAACGAACATGGTGAAAATCGGCGTGATGGAGTTGATGATGGAAGTGTCTAAAGGCGTGGCTATCTTGATGGCTTTCAGGAAAGTGAGTTGCGTGAAGAAAAGTCCGAGCATAGAGGCAATGAAGATTTTCCACAAGTCGCTGAATGGCACTTTTTCCTTGGGCATGAAGCATGAGATGAGCCAGAACAAGATGGTCGCACCGATGGCGCGGAGGTTGAAAAGTCCGATAGGGGAGATGAGACTCGAATCCGACAAGTCCTTGCAAATGATGATGTTGAATCCGAAAATGGTGTAGGCGACGAAAACCGCCAGATGTCCGAGAAGTTTGCTGCTTGATTTCATTTTACAAAACTTTTCAAGAAGTTGCAAAAGCGTTTTTTTTGAGTTGGTTTGAAACAAATTGCAAAAATAATAACTTGTTTGATGTGTTGACCCATTTATGTTTCAAAATGTCTTCTATACATTATTGATTTTAGAAGGTTGTAATATATGAAAGTTCGGTAGGAAAAATGTAAGTTTAGTGTAAAAGTTCGGTGAAAAAAGTGTATCTTTGCAGCGAAAATTCGGTTAAAAAAGTGTAAAAATGAAAAGAATACCTTATTTGCAATTGCTTAAATGGAAAGAAAGTGAAGGACGTAAACCATTGATTTTGAATGGCGCAAGGCAGATTGGGAAGACTTGGCTGCTCAAGGAATTTGGACAAAACGAGTTTGAACATCTTGCTTACGTCAGCTGTGATAGCGCACCTTTGGCAGAAACGCTTTTCACTGACTATGATGTTGAGCGCATTATCCGAACGGTTGAAACCATTGCGCAGGTCCCTGTCGTGGCGGGCAAGACTTTGATTGTCTTCGATGAAATTCAGGAACTGCCAAGGGGCCTTGGTGCCTTGAAGTATTTTTGCGAAAATGCTCCTGAGTATCATGTCGCTGTGGCTGGTTCTTTGCTGGGCATAGCCTTGCATCAAGGCACATCGTTCCCAGTTGGAAAAGTTGATATGCTTGACATTTATCCGATGACTTTCATGGAGTTTCTTTGGGCGGTGGGCGAGGAAGCTTTGGCAAATGTCTTGGAAACTAAGGATTGGCCTGTCGTTGAGACTTTGCACCCGAAATATGTTGAGTTGCTTCGTCAATACTATTATGTGGGTGGTATGCCGGAAGCGGTTTTGGCCTATAGTACGGGAAAGACTTTAAAATCGGTGCGTAATATCCAGCAACGGATTTTGAAGGCTTATCAGGCTGATATTTCGAAACATGCGCCGAAACGCGATGTGCAGCGTGTCAATATGGTGCTTAATTCCATTCCTTCGCAATTGGCCAAGGAAAACAAGAAATTCGTTTACGGTGCCATCAAGAAGGGTGCGCGTGCGGCTGAGTTTGAGCTGGCCATTCAGTGGCTTGTCGATACGGGCATCGTTCACAAGGTGCGTCGCGTCACGAAACCGGGTAATCCATTGAAATTTTATGAAGACCCGAATGCATTCAAGCTGTTTTTGCTCGACTGCGGCTTGTTTGGTGCCATGAGTGGTGCCGACGCAGCTCACGTCCTACTTGGCGATAATTGCTTCACGGAATACAAAGGTGCTTTTACCGAACAGTTTGTCATGCAGCATCTTGCGACGGTTGATGGCTTGCCTGTTTTCTATTACAGCAGCGATACGCAACTGGAAATCGACTTCCTGATTCAGTACGACGGCGTGGTGGCGCCTGTGGAAGTAAAGGCCGAAGAAAACCTTCGTTCCAAGTCGCTGAAAGTCTTTTCTGAACGATTCGATTTAAAGAAGAAATACCGAATTTCGATGCGCCATTTTGAGGAACGCGACGGCTTGACCGATATTCCGCTTTATGCCGTGCCTGTCTATTTCAAGTCGGAAGAAGACGAAATCGTGTGATTTTTTGCTTTTCGCTTGGTTAGCTTTGGCTTTTCCGTATTTTTGTGCCATCAAAATCGTTTAATGAACAGTTTTAAAATTAAGAATACTTATGAAAACATTAAAATCAGCATTAGCCATTGCAGCCATGGCCTTATTGTGTGGCTGTGCGCAAAAAGTGGAACACAAGTCAATCGCTCCATTGCCAGCCGGCATTGAAGTCGATAACCTTCAGGATTGCACGGTGGCGGCCTCTTTCACATCTGATGATTTCCGTTGGATGGGCGGCAATCTTCGCATGACTGTCTATAATCAGGTTTTGTATGACGCCGTAGAGATTTCGCAAATGCAAGTCGGAGATACGCTAATCTACGAATCCAAGCCTTTGGTCATCAATAAGATGGAAAATGTTGATGGTGGCATCAACATCAACGGAGGTCTTGAAGAAGGCGGTTGCTGGCTCGTGGGCTATGAAGGTGGAACATACATAGCAAGGACATGGGACGACCACGCCATCTATTCAGAGTTGGGCAAGGCTGAAGTGGCATTGTCGGAGGATTTCATCATTGTCGATTGTGGCATTGAACCTACCGACCCTGTTGATACGATTCGCACGGAACAAAAGCTTTACCTTGAAAACCTCCAGGATTATAGGCGTGAGTTCAATCAGCTGAACACGCGTGTCACCATAGAGAATGGTCTGGTGACAGAGATTAACCGCCATTGGATTCCGTAACGGTTGGCTCTCCGAATGTTTCTTCACTTAAAGTTGTCCAATTATGAAAAAGGTATTGCTCGAATTATGCGTTTTGCTGCTGACAATCAGTGGTTTTGCTCAAAATAAAAACATTGCTTATCAAGATGAAACCGTGCGTTTTACGGTCGTTACTGATGGCGTTATCCGTTTGGAATATGCGCCTGATGGAAAATTCGTCGATTCGCCTTCGCAAGTGGCGGTCATCCGCGATTATCCTGAAGTGAAGTATCAGGTGAAGACGGGTAAGTTCATCGAAATTGCAACGGCGAAAATGAAACTGAAATATAAGAAGGGCAGTGGCGCGTTTTCGGCTGATAATCTGAGTGTTGTTTCGCAGAAAGGCGTTAATCCGAAATTTGAATGGAAGCCAGGAATGCAGCAGCAAAACAATCTGAAAGGCACATATCGCACTTTGGACGGCTATGATGGCGATACCTACGTTCACGGCACCGAGCATCCGAAAATGCCGATTGAGGATGGCTTGTTAGCCACCGATGGTTGGACTTTGATAGATGATTCGCAGTCCTATCTTTTTGATGATTCCGATTGGGCCTGGGTGAAGGAACGCGAAAACACTGATAATCAGGATTGGTATTTCATGGCTTACGGCCACGATTACAAGCAGGCTTTGAAAGACTTTACCGTTTTTGCGGGACGGGTTCCGTTGCCGCCGCGTTATGCTTTCGGTTATTGGTGGTCGCGCTATTGGTCGTACAGCGATAAGGAAGTCCGAGATTTGGTGCGCAAACTGGGACAATATGACATCCCCTTGGATGTTTTGGTCATCGATATGGACTGGCATTACACCGAAAAAGGCAAAGGCGCTTGGACGGGCTGGACTTGGAACAAGAAACTTTTCCCCGATTATCCGCGCCTGCTCGCCGATTTGGATGCCAAAGGCATTCGCACGACTTTGAACCTGCATCCTGCCGGTGGCGTGGAGCCTTTTGAGGAAAAGTATGACGAACTTGCTGCCTACATGGAACTCGATACTACTGGCCGCAAAATGATACCTTGGGAAAGCTCCAACAAATCGTTTATGTCGGGCATGTTTGATGTGATTCTGAAGCCTATGGAAAAAAATGGCATCGATTTCTGGTGGCTCGACTGGCAGCAGAAACTCAACGATAACCGTCTGGACAATTTGAGTAACACTTGGTGGATCAACTATTGCTTCTTCTCCAATTTTGAGCGCATGCGCGAAACGCGTCCGATGCTCTATCACCGCTGGGGCGGTTTGGGCAACCACCGTTATCAGATTGGCTTTTCTGGTGATGCCGTCATTTCGTGGCAGTCGCTCGATTTCCAGCCTTATTTCAATGCTACGGCAAGCAATGTGCTGTATGGCTTATGGAGCCACGACATTGGCGGACACTGGGGCAACCCGATTGAACCTGAACTCTACACCCGTTGGATGCAGTTTGGCGCTTTGAGTCCGATTTTGCGCACACATTCCACCAAGGATGCTTCCATTACCAAGGAACCTTGGGTGCTGCCTTCGGAATATACCGACATTGTGTGCAATACCATTCATCAGCGCCGCGAAATGATACCTTATATTTACACGATGGCGCGTAAGGCACACGATGAAGGTCTCTCGCTTTGCCGTCCGCTGTATTACGAATGGCCTGATTGCCAGAAGGCTTATTCGTTCAGAAACGAATATATGTTTGGCGACCAAATGCTTGTTGCTCCGATTACAGTGCCGATGGAAAATGGCTTTGCCGAAATTGATGTCTGGCTGCCCGAAGGCAATTGGATTGAGGTTTGCACGGGCACGTTGCTCGAAGGCAACTGCACCGTCCGCCGCAGTTTCATGATTGATGAATATCCTTTGTATGTGAAGGCGGGTTCCATCATTCCGTTTTATGCCGATTACAATCAGGATTTGGATGCTGCCGAAAAGAAATATGTGCTTGAGGTCTATCCGGGTGCTGATGGTGGTTTCGTGTTTTATGACGATGCTGGCGATGACAAGAACTATGACAAGCAATTTGCAACGGTTGAGATTACTTCGGAAAGGATTGAAAATGTGCAGAGTGTGAGCATTGCTCCGCGAAAAGGCAGCTTCGAGGGCATGAGCGAGAAACGCGACATGACCGTGAAACTGGTGGCATCGGACATTCCTGAAAAAGTCTATTACAATGATAGGGAAATCGCTTGGCAATATGATGGCAACGCTTTCGCATTGGTGGTGGATTTGCCAACTGATGCTTGGGAAAACGCAGGCAACTTGCGCGTCGTTTATCCGCAAGGCGAAACCTTGGATTTGCTTGATGGCATCAAAGGCAATGCCCGTCGTCTGGCAAAAGCCATTCTGGGACTGAAATGCCGCAAGGCCGACATCGTTTTGAAGGATGAATTGGGCTTGTTTGGCTCGATTGGCGAAAAAGTCACCTACGACCCGCAATCGTTACGCGAAAGCGTGGAACAATTCCGCAACTATTACGATAATTTGGAGCAGAGCATTGATAATCAAGGGTTAAGCGAAGATGACAAGGCTTGGTTTAGGGGACAGGTGAGGTGAAAATCTGGCTAACTAATTGCTCGGCTCGTCAAGACGATTTTCCAACTTTTTTCCGTTTTCTTTATGTAATATGAACTATAGCCTTTGCGATCATCACATGAACACACAAAGGCATTCTCTTCATTATCAACGCGGAAAAATGGAGATAGATATATCCTGCTCAATCGGTTCTCAAATGGGCCAACGTATCGTTCAAATTCTTGATTGGTCAAAACGATGATTCTGATGGAATCAGGCTGGGCGCTCCAAACCGCAGGGTCGTCAGAAACAATTAAATATGTTTCTGTTTCATCAGATGCTTCTTTGATGGAAGGAGTTGCATCAATACTGACATATACGGAGTCGTTGAATTGGATATTTCCATATAGAATAGCCTCAACAACACTTGTTGTTTCTGTTCTTGTGGTGGAAAAACGCGGATTCATATCTACGCCATCAGGAAATCCGTCGTCATCGGTGTCAGGGTTATTGGGATCCGTGAAAAATTTGGTTTCAACAATATCAGTTAAGCCATCTCTATCGCTGTCTTTCGTTTGTGTTTCCAAATCGATGGTTAAAACCAGACCGTCTTTAATGTTTCTGTATTTAGGGAACCCAATAGGTTCAATGTAATGCCCGACTTGTTGCATTAGTGCCGCTTCTATTTGTATTTCATTGTCTGATTTAATCAAAGGCAATTTAGAGTACCATTTTAGGCATAAAGGCTGTTTTTGCGTGATTCCCGAATAATAGTAGTTCCATGTTTTTCGTTTGTCGTAAGAAATGGCAACCCATACGCCAGTCTTCCACCAATAGTCTTCAAACTTACTGTCTTCATATAAAAACACTTCCATCTTATCGGTTGCTTCATGTTTAATTATATTGCTTTTCAGCACCTTGCCAATTCGATATTTTGGATTTGTACATTTTTCATTCCACAAAGAGTCATGTTTGTCCCAATTAGAAAAGAAGTCCATTCCGTTTGGGACAGAATCGCTATATGTGTTGCTGTGAAACAATGAATCTGAATAAGGCGAGAAATCGCACATTTCATTTAATGCAAAAAACTCGTTGTAATATTCAAGGACTTGTTCAATGGTAGGATTAATCGGTTCTTTACGTTCTTTAAAAGTTCTCTCATAGTACTTTTCTTTTTCCGTGCTCTTGTGCTGCTTGACTTGCGAAAAACCGCAAGTGGAAAGGAAAATGAATGCAAAAAATAAGATTGTCTTTTTCATAATGGTAATGTTTATTTAGTTGATTGATATGCAATAGCCTCTGAGTAAAAAAGAAGGAATTCCGTCAGCAAGCAACCGAATCCAAATACAACGTGTCGGGACAAAGGTCAGCGCCATTTGCCCATTGTATGCTGCCCAAGAATACTTTGACATTTTGAAATGCGGCTTCATCGGCTAATGCTGCAAATATTCCTTTCCCGATATAAGGAGAGACGTCGAATTTTTTTCTTTCGCCATTGGAAAATTCCAATATCAACATGTAGTTTTTTTCTGCCTTTACGGCTGTAACCCGTGGATTCATAATCGTTTTTTTTAATGTGTTGATTCGTATACACTTGCTGTCCTACTCACATTGTAAATCTTCATGAAAATACCGTCTTTGCGTTTCTCAGTGGGGAAATTCGTTTCAGTGCTGATGTTGCCGAAGCCGCCGAAATGTTTTTCATCGGTGGTGAAAATGATGCGGTGGTCGCCAGTCTGCCTGACGGGAATTTCGTAATCGGGAATGGAATTCGTGCCCCAGTTGAAGACAAAGATCAGGTTGCTGCGTTCGTAGACGATGGTCTTGTCCTCTTCGTCGGCTTTGAGCAGCCATGCGGGGCTCGAACCCGCGATACGCATCCTTTTCATGAAATCAATCATGGCCTTGTCGAAATCGCCCATGAAATGATATTTTAGGTCGGAATTGTCGTTGAGTGACCACTGCCGTCTTGCGTATTTGTAACTCCAGCCGTTTTCAAGTCGCGGAAAATCAATCCATTCTGGATGGCCGAACTCGTTGCCCATGAAATTGAGCCAAGCCTCGCCGCCCAAAGTGATGGTGAAAAGCCGGATCATCTTGTGCAGCGCAATGCCACGGTCAACGGTGATGCTTGGCGTGTCGATGCTCATGGAAGTGTACATTTCCTTGTCCATCAGACGGAAAGCAATGGTTTTGTCGCCCACCAAGGCTTGGTCGTGCGATTCGGCGTAGGCCACGGTTTTTGTGGAGGACAAATGGTTGGTCATGGTGAAAAAGAACTCGTTCATGTTCCATTGCTCTTCGGGCTGGTCCTTCAGAATCTTAATCCAAAAGTCGGGGAGACCCATGCCGAGACGGTAGTCGAAACCCATGCCGCCATCGGCGATTGGCTGGCAGAGACCAGGCATTCCGCTCACGTCTTCGGCAATGGTGATGTTGCTTTTGTTGAGTTCGTGGCAAAGTCGGTTGGCCAATTGCAAATAGGTAACGGCATCGTTGTCAACGTTTTCGCCGAAATACTTTTCAGGCGCATCGAAAGTCACGCCTACGCCATGGTCTAAATAAAGCATGGAAGTGACGCCATCGAAGCGGAACCCGTCGAAATGAAAGTCTTCCAACCAATAGCGGATGTTTGAAAGCAGGAATTGCAGCGTTTCGGTCTTGCCGTAATTGAAAAGCTTTGAGTCCCAAAGATTATGGTTGCCGCGTTCGCCCGGATGCAGATATTGTTGGTCGGAGCCATCAAATAGGTTGATGCCTTCGCGGATGTTTTTCACCGTGTGCGAATGTACCAAATCCATGATGACTTTCAATCCCATGCCGTGTGCCGTGTCGATGAGTTCCTTCAAGTCTTCGGGCGTGCCGAAACGCGAACTCGGTGCATAGAAATTGGAGACATGGTAGCCGAATGAGCCATAGTAAGGATGCTCGGCTATAGCCATGATTTGCAACGTGTTGTATCCGCTTGCCTTAATGCGTGGCAGAATGTTTTTGGTGAATTCCCTGTAAGTTCCGACGCCTTTCTTTTCCTGCGCCATACCGATGTGACATTCGTAAATCATCAAAGGCGTTTCGCCTAAATCGGGAGATTGGTTTACAAAAACGTATGGCTTTTCGGGATTCCAAAACTGTCCCGCAAAATCCTTGTTGCCTTCGTCTTGAATGACTCTTTTAATGTAAACGGGAATGCGCTCGTGCTCGCCAATGGCCGATTGCACCAGCACTTTCAGCTTGCTTCCGTGGACGAGTTTCTCGCGAAAACGGCTGTCGGGCAGGAGGATTTCCCAAACGCCGTTGCCGATGTTTTCCAAAGGAAATTCGTAGCGGTTCCAGTTGTTGAAATCGCCCATCAATGAGAGGAAATGCGCAGCGGGAGCCCATTCGCGGTACCACCAGCCTTTGCGGCGCTTGTCGTAGTTGAATCCCAAAAACTGATGCGCCGTGGCGAAGGCCTTCAGGCTGCCGAAGTGTTCGCAAATGTATTGCAGGCGGTTCTCAAAACGCTCGTGGCGCTCGTCGATTTGCCGGCTCACAGGCTCTAACCAGGAATCTTGTTGCACGAGAGGAAGCATGGCTTTTAAATTTGCCTACAAACTTACATAAAAAAACGTCTTTGAGACTATTTGAAAATAAAAATCCGCTTTTTTGTTCGGTTATTCGGCATCCGCTTCTGCTTGTTTGTCTGTTTTTGAGGGCATACGGTAGCTTAAAATGATGCAATAAAGCGAAATGGTGAGTAATGGCAGATGCATAAAACCGACATAGATGGTGTAGGGGTTGAAAAACGATGCCATATTGTAGCAGCCTATGATGAAGCCGACAATTGCCGTGATTCGATAGGTGGTCAGGTTGATTTTTGGAAGATTTAGCGTCAATATCGTGAGAAAAGCTGGTGTTGTCATGCAAAAGGCAGTCGCTGAATTCTTGACAAAGAAATGTATGGGATTCAAGTCCAAATGGCCGTGATTGTCAAATGGGCATAAATAAGCGAATAAGGCCAAAATAATCATCCACACATATTTCCATTGAAAGTTTTTGAAATCATAAACGGTTTTTGGTTGCAAAGTCTCGCGAATCCAAACATACGCTACAAACAGGAACATGGCTAAATTGATGGTGACTATGCTTATCCCGTATGTTTCGGTAACGGCGATGTTCTGAATGAATGCGAAAGCCGTATACGACAAAGCCACGTAGGCATTGAAAAGGTTTTTCATCTTGTCTTTAAATACAAACAACAAAATGAACATCATAAGCGACAAAGACTGGAAAAGGATGTTCAGGTTCCCCAATTGTGTTTGGAAAGCGTTTGAGAGTGTTACCGGTATGATTTGACCGATGTTTGCAAAATCAAAATTGCGGCTGGCAAAAGGCAACAAGACTGACTGTGCCACTATCAAAATGATGGCAAACCACCATTTGTCTGAGATTTTTTCAAGTTTTTCCATCTTCCTGTATGAATCATTTTTCCTATAGGCGGCAAATTTACAAAAAAACGCTCTTTCCAGACTATTGGATGTAAAATGCAAACTCAAACCCGATGCACGGTTTATCCGACTTTTATCACTACTTTCGGTATGATTGAAAATGAATATGCAAATGAAATGCTCAATAAATTGAAAATGAGTGATTTGTTTGTTTTTTGATTTTTCGTTTCTGGGCATAATCGATATAAAAAATCATCGAAAATGCCCGAAAACGAAAATTATTACAAGCTTTCTTTCGTATCGAAATCAATGATTTTCACTTCGCTTGGCGCAAGGTGAATTTGAATGTGTTCGCCCTCGAAACCGCCCATTCCGAAATCGTTGTGGCTTTGGAAACCCATGAGTTGCAGGGCGTCTTCGGGGATTTTCACCTGTATGTCGCGGCACTCGTTCCTGTTGAAATTGACCACAATCAGCAGTCGCTCATTTTCGGTGTAGCGCAAAAAGGCATAGACAAATTCGGGGTCGAAATTGTTGTACCAAGGATTGCACCACATCAAATCGTAAAATGCGCCTTCCGAAATGGCCTTGCTGCTGTTGCGGAAATTGAGCAGTCTTGAATAAAAACCGAACAGTTTCTTTTGCTCATCGTCGCATTTTCCGCTGTCGAAAAGTCCGCCATTCATCCACAATTGGTGTTTCGGCATGTTGGTGTAGTCGAAAATGCTGGTGCGTCCGTCATCACCGCTATAACCTTGTGCGCCAATGGCTTCTTCACCGTTTTCCTGACCGTTGTAAATCATGAACGGACCTTTGCTCATCAATGCGGAAAGGGCAACGACTGGCAAGGCTGCAAATGCGTTCCCGACAAAATGCGGCGAGGCCAAACGCACTTCGTCATGGTTTTCCATGAAGCGCAACATTTTGTCATCCAATCCGTTGAGGTCTTTCCAAACTTGCGTGATGCTGTCGGCACGCTGGCCGTTGCGCAAGATGTTTTCCAAACTGTTGTATAATCCGACTTTGTCGTAAAGGTAATCAAATCCGGCATCAATAAACGGCTGGTAAAGTACTGGCTGATAGATTTCTGCAATCAGAATCGGCTGATAGTCTTTCCTTAGTTCGGCAATCGCCCATTGCCAAAATTCCACGGGAACCATTTCGGCCATATCGACACGGAAACCGTCAATGCCTTTGTTGCACCAGAATTTCAGTATGTTGAGCATCTTTTCCCAAGTGTCGCGCTCGTTGTAGTTCAACTTAATGGTGTCGTACCAGTCGTTGATGGAAGGGGTGGGGGAGAACACATCGTTTCCTGTGGCTTTTGCGGGAAATTCCTTGTAACCGCTTCCTGTCGGCGCCACAAATTCCTGGCCTTCCAAAATGTAGAAATTTCGCTCTTCAAAACCTTTATATTCTCTCGCTACATGATTGGGAATGAAGTCAATGATGACTTTCATGCTTTGGCTGTGAATCCGGTTAATGAGCGCTTTCAAATCAGCGAATGTGCCTAAATCGTGGTCGATGTCGTAATAGTCGGTCACTGCGTATGGCGATCCGGCTTTGCCTTTTGTGATGTCGGGATGGGTTTCGCCAGTGGTGGCATGATGAATGATTCCCGTCAGCCAAATATGCGTAATGCCCAGATTTTTAAGGGCATTCAGAGCGGTCTCATCTATGTCGGAGAAGGTGCCGCAACCGTTTTCTAATTTGTTGCCGTCGAAGTGAATTTCGGGGTTTTTGTTGCCGAAAAGCCGTGGGAAAAGTTGGTAAATGTTCATATCGCAAAAATAAAAAGTTTTATTTATTTTGCGCTATGGTTTGTAATTATTTTTTATTTTTGCGGAGTAAATATACAAACATATATAAAATGTGTACAACTACATTACATTTGCGTATTGATGAAGATTTGAAAAACCAGGCTTCTGAAGTTTTTGAAAATCTTGGCATGGATTTGCCGACAGCAATTCGCATTTTTCTTCGCAAATCGGTTATGGAAGATGGAATTCCTTTTGAATTAAGGAACAAACGTGCCGAATCGGATAGAATTCCGTGCTCATGGGATGTGGAAGAACTGAAGGAACAGCTGAATGTCAGCATGAATGAAATTGCAGCAGGTAAGTCTTGTTCTGAGGAAGAAGTCAGAAAACATTTCATGGATTTCAATTATGGAAGTTAATTGGACTCATAACGCCATGTTGATGGCTGACAGTGTTTTACGCTATACTTTTCATACTTTTGGCAAGTTGCAAGCCGACAAACTCAAAATGATGTTTGTTGATGCAACGAATCGGTTGAAATCTTTTCCGCATTCAGGCTCCGTTGATCCTTTTTTGTCTGATGTGAATTGTGAATATCGTTCGCTGGCATTGGTTAAGCCAATAAAGATGATTTATTATATTGCTGATAGTGAGCAACTTTATGTTGTTGCTGTTTGGAATTGCCGGCAAGATGCGGATTCTTTACATGATTTGATAAATAACAGTGAAATTTAGGTAAAAAATGAATCGTAAGGTATTATTTTTCTGTTTGTTAGCATTGTGTTCTTTTCCTTTGTGCGCTCAAGTGCAACCTACATGGGAATCAATAGAGCAGCGTGGCTATCCGCAGTGGTTTGCTGATGCCAAGTTGGGCATTTTCATTCATTGGGGCGTTTATTCCGTTCCTTCGTATGCGAGCGAAGAGGGTTATGCCGAGTGGTATTACCGTGGCTTGACTTCCGATGATGCGCCGCGACAGAAATTTCAGAAGCGTGTTTTTGGTGAAAATTCCACTTATCAGGATTTGGCGCCGCTTTGGAAAGCTGAATTGTGGAATCCAGATGAATGGGCGGAACTTTTTCAGAAATCGGGTGCAAAGTATGTGCTTTTGGTTTCGAAGCATCATGATGGTTTCTGCCTGTGGGACAGTAAGTTTGCGCCAAATTGGAACTCTGTTCAGGTCGGACCGAAACGTGATATTTGCGCTGAACTGACCGATGCCGTCTGTGCGCAAGGCATGAAAATGGGTTTCTATTATTCCTTGCCGGAATGGACGAATCCTTTGCACCGTTGGTATCAAGACCCGGATGATGAAATTGCAGAATATGTTGATACACACATGATTCCACAGTTCAAGGAATTGGTGACGAAATACAAGCCCTCCATCATTTTTTCGGATGGAGAATGGAACAATTCCGCTGAGCAGTGGCATGCTGCCGAACTGATTTCGTGGTATTATAATCAGGTGGGCGACGAGGCTATCGTGAACGACCGCTGGGGCAGTGGGGCAAATTACGGTTTCCGCACGCCGGAATACAGCGCGGGCATCACAAAGACCGACCGTCCGTGGGCGGAATGTCGTGGCTTGGGTCGTTCGTTCGGCTTGAACAGAAACGAACCGATTGAAAATTACCTGAGTTCGGATGAACTGATTTGCCATTTTGCCATGCTGGTTGCGGCTGGTGGCGGCATGACCTTAAATGTTGGTCCGGCTGCCGATGGAAAGATTCCTTTGTTGCAGCAGGAGCGTCTGCTCGACCTTGGCAAATGGCTCGAAATCAACGGGGAAGCCATCTATGGCACAAGACCTTACAAGAAATTCTACGAGATGAAATCAGTCACGGTGAATCGTGTCGACGAAGCCATTGATTTCGATTGGGTGCGCAATTCGCCAGACCCTGAAATCAGTTGCGACAATTTCAAGGCAAACTGGAAGGGAATGTTGAATGTCGACAAGACAGATACCTATGTTTTCGATGTGGAAGTTGATGATAATGTGAAAATTACATTGGATGGAAAGACTTTGATTGATTATAATCCAAAGAAAGCCGATGAGATTCAAAGTGATGCCCAGGAAGCGAAAAACTACCGCAGCACATCTGCAAGAATCAAGCTGAAGGCTGGCAGTCATCCGATTGAGATTTCATACGAGGAACGCGATGTGAATGCTTCGATGAAATTGTATTGGTCGACAAAGACAATGAAAAAGCAGATTGTGAAGTGTTTCACCACGGGTGGCTTGTTGTCATGCCAAGGTTTGTCGGCGGTCTATTCCTGCGAGGTGCCCAACATTTGCTACACCCAATCGAAGAATGCACTTTATGCCATCGCCTTGGAATTTCCTGAGGACCAATTGGTCTTGAATATTGATAAGCCTGCCGAAAATATGCAGGTGACGATGTTAGGGTGCAATAAGGTCTTGCCTTGGAAATACAAGGACGGCAAATTGTATATTGATACAACTCCGTTGAAATACAGTGACTTGAAGAGTACGGCAGCTTGGGTGTTCAAGTTGCAATGAATGAAAAAAGCCTCGGAACTCCGAGGCTTTTTTCATTTTGTTATCCAATGTCAGTCGGCAGTTTCTGGAACATGTAACCGTTGATGTTGTATGTGCCTTTAATCTGCCGTTTGATGTAGAACCTTTCATCGCCTTGCACAAACTTGAAATGGATGATATCGTTTTTGGTGAAGCATTTCAGTGATTTGCGGCTCGTTAAATCTGTCTGATATTCAAAGTCTTTTGTTTTAAGGAACTTATAGGTGCAGTGACATTTCAGTATGCTTTGGGTGAATCCGTCAAAATAGTTTCGGTTGGCCCATTTGCCGGCAAACATTTCAGGATTCTTTATTTTGTAGACAATCACTTTGAAGATTCTGTCTGATTTAGGTTTGATTTCGAGTATTCTCTGTTCGATGATTTCCTTTGTCGAGTCGTTGACGGCTTCCATGTAAAGCCAGTGGAAGCGGTCGTTTTCGCGTTCCCAAATCGGCGTAAAGTGTAGTGAAACAGAGGTTGAGTCGTTTATCGTTGATTTGTAGTCGCCTTGAATAGTGCGATAAAACTGTTTAATGTCGATTTCGGTGTATTTCTCTTTTTTCTGTGCAAAACCGAATGTGGTGAGGAGGCACAATGCCACTAAAAAAATGTTTCTGATTTTCATTGTCTTCTAAATTTGAGGCTTCAAAAATACAAAATAAATGGCAATCGGGGACGATTTAAGTTTGAATTGAGGAAAAACACAAAAAAACCCGCCCCGAACCGAGGCGGCTTTTTTGATTATAACAAGTAACTCAAATTACTTGGCGACTGAGAACATTCTGGTCTGCATTTCACCGTTCTGTGAGTAGATGCGGATGAAATAGATGCCGCTGTTCATGCTACCCGTGCTGATTTGAGCCTGACCGTCAGCAACTTCCTGTGAAAGAACGAGCTGGCCCATGGCATTGTAAACCTCAACGTTGGCAATGTTTTCGCCTGCCACGTTCAGGACATCTGATGCTGGGTTAGGATAAATCTTCACGCTGTTTTCAAATTCATCGACGCCAGTATTACCAGTGTTGAAGGTAGCTTCCGGGCCGTAAACGGTCTGGCCTTCGATGACGGCGTATGCCTTAACCATATAGATGCTTGCTTCGTCAAGACCTTCAACAGAACCCAGGATTTGTTTGAATTCGTTGATTCTACCGATAACAGTATTTACAGTTGAACTTGTAACCTTTCTGTATTCGAAACCGACTTCATCAGGATAACCGACATAATCCAATGAACTGATGAAATTAGCGTCAATTTCACTGACCATTTCAACTTCAGTTTCACCGACTGTAGCTTGAGGTGCTTGACCCTTGACTGAAATCAGAGTAGAAGCTTCGCTGCCAAATTCGCCATCGTCTTCATCACCAAAGATGACATTGTCGTTTGCGTCATAAAGGATATAATAGCCATGACCGTATGAACAGCACATACCATTACCGACATTGTCATAAATCGAGAACTTCACACATTCATTTGCAGGAACTGTGAAACGTTCGATGTGGAGCTGAGTGCCTGTGCCACCCATCAGCATTGCGTATGGGCCACCTGATGCGAGGACAGTGCCATCAGAAGCGGTAGCCTCCCAAGTGATCTGGTTGCCGAACTTGTCTTGCATGAGCTGGAGTTCGATTTCGGTTTCTTCGCCATCGATTTCAACATCAGTCCATTCTTGGCAGCTGACAGTTGCACTTGATTCAGCTGAGAATGGAGTGCCATTGGCTTCGGTAATGCTCACATTGATGGTATGTGAACCAAATGGAACTTCAACAGGAATTTCAACTGTTTCGATACCATACTGAGGAAGTTCGCCTTCCCAACCCATTGAAACGGTTTCGCCTTCAATTTCAGCTTCGAGTTTCAGTGATGTCAAGGTTTCAGTACCGCCATTTTGAATCTTAACATTGACAATCTTGCTGTGCGTGCAAGTGCTTGCAGCTTCCTGAGCAACGCTCTTTATGAATGGGAAGATAGGTTCGTCGGAACCAGTCACCATATCCAGTTCATTAGCTGTCAGTACCGGGCGGGTTGGAGTGCCTTGGAAACGTTCGGTAACGTATGCAAGGAAAATAATGTTGTCAAGGTCAACATCAACGCCATTTGGTGATCCGATGGTTTCAGGAATTTCGTAGGTGTAGGTGCGGGTAATCAAAGTGCCTGGAGTAGTTGGGGAAATGGCATCGCCCCATGCGCTGGTGCTGTTCACCACATCGCGGAAAATGTGCATGTGGCAATATTGGCTACCTACCCATTGGCCAGGGTTGTAGTTGCCATAGTCGGCCTGTGAACCAAGAATACTGTCCTGAAGCATGACAACAGTCAGATAGTTTTCATCGACTGTACTGTTACCAGTGTAATAAACTTCAACAGTGATTGTTGCAATGCGTGAAGCAGGATTCACGACGACCATACCGCCAATGTTACATTCGGCAGCCTGACCCATCTGCTGGACAGCGATACTTCTCCACTGACCTCTATCTTGGCAAACATTTGATGAACGGTTGACATTACCCGTAGGATAACCGCTGATGCTGAAACCAGAAGCAATGGTATGACCATCAGTCGTATTGAAGTTAGGATATGAGGTTGGAGCATATCCACCATCATGAATGTTAATAGCCCAGAATCTGCCAGGAAATTCGGTCATGATTTCGTTACCAATTCTGTGACCGTCGGTGCAATAACCGCAGTTACGGCCAGTGAATTCTTCAAGGATGACGTTTCTGTTTGACGGAGTCGTCGAAACGTACTGCTGTGCTTTCAGTGAGAATGAAAAAGCCAGCACTGCCATTAAGGCGAGGAAAATTTTCTTCATAGTTATTGAATTTAATTAATGAATCTATTTGGGCACAAAAATAATACATTGTTTTGATAGATAGACACATTTTTCCAAAAAACAGGCAAAAAAAATGTGCCCCCGTAAAGAGGCACATCTTTTGCGATTGCTCGCTATTCTTGATAATTTCCACTTTTCCAATTAGATGCCTTCAACGATGGTAATCCAGCCAAATTCGTCTGGTTCGGTACCATACTGAATGCCACGGAGTTTGTTGTAGAGTTTTTCGCTCTGTTTGCCAGGCTGACCGTCACCGAAAACGTATGACTTGCCAGTTTCCGGGTCATCGATGCGTGAGATCGGGCTGATGACGGCTGCTGTGCCGCAAGCGCCGGCTTCTTCGAATGTAGCCAGTTCTTCTTCAGCAATCTGACGGCGTTCAACCTTCATGCCAAGGCTTTCAGCAATCTGCATCAAACTCTTGTTGGTGATGGAAGGAAGGATTGATGTTGATTTAGGAGTGATGTAGGTGTTATCCTTGATAGCGAAGAAGTTAGCAGCACCAGCTTCATCGATATACTTCTTTTCCTTTGCATCGAGATAGAACTCGCAAGCATACTGACCACCATGGCAAGCTTCAACGTGAGCACGCATGGAAGCTGCATAGTTGCCACCGACCTTGTAGATACCAGTTCCGAGAGGAGCCGAACGGTCGTACTTGCGGGTGATGACGTATGGGTTAGCCATGAAGCCGCCCTTGAAATAAGGACCGACTGGGGTAACGAACACGAGGAACAGATATTCATCGGCAGGTTTCACACCAACGCGGGCGCCTGTACCAATCAGCAATGGACGGATGTACAGAGAAGCGCCGGTTTCGTATGGAGGAATGAATTCAGCATTCAGCTTAACGACCTTGACGATAGCTTCTTCGAACTTTTCGAGAGGCAGCTTAGCCATCATGATGCCATCGCATGATGATTGCAGACGCTTGCCGTTTTCGTCCATCCGGAAGATACGGACTTTGCCATCCTTGCCGCGGAAAGCCTTCATGCCTTCGAAAGCTTCCTGACCATAGTGCAGGCAAGTAGCAGCCATGTGAATGTTGATGGTGGTTTCTGAACTGACTTCAAGTTCGCCCCACTGACCGTTACGATAGTAGCAACGGACATTGTAATTTGTTGGATAATAGCCGAATGTCAAATTGGCCCAATCAATGTTTTGCATAATTTCTGTATTTATAAGTTGATAATTTGTTCTACGCAAAAAGTTGCACGAAATTACAAATAAAAACGATAAGTCAAGCGTTTTTTCAAGAAAATGTTTCTCCTCATCAACAAAACCCAAAAACGAGAATGACATTCAGCAAAATGAGAACACCTTTATTAATATGAATTACCTTTGGAACGTAAAGACGCATGTCCGTGCGTCTCAACTTTCCAATAGATACATTAATATCACCGACGGCATCTATTAAGTAACTATTCAAAATTAAACTACATTACAAAGGACACGGGATTTCGAGACTGCGAGGCTTCGGGATGCCGGAATGCCTCGTAATCTCACATTCCCGCGACCTCGATGCCTCGTTTTCAATATGTAAACTAATTTTGATCACCTACTTAATAAAGGACAATTCTAAATAAAACTCTTTGATAATCAGATAAATATTTGCCGCAAATTTGAAGAGAAAAAGGACACGTACAAAAGGGCATACAGAAAGCTTGGCAACCAAGGTTTATTTGATTCGGAAGAAAGAACTTCAATGTTGAACGCATTGGGGAATCCGCTGGAAAGACTTTCAGAAA
>NZ_JBADWU010000008.1:0-8514 GCF_056203535.1 Candidatus Limimorpha sp.
GGTTGACCTTTCTGCGTACAAACATGCCCGCAAGGTACGAATTTTCGGGCTTGCGTCACCCACGTCACCATCTTGATTTTTAAACAATATTGATTTTTAGCAAGTTACAAACATTAAAAAAACAGCTGTCAAAGTCAGGACTACAATCATGATATTTTTTCTTTTTTACCGCAAAAATGCACATTATCCTTTTTGATTTTCTTCCCTTTCTTTCCTTGCCTTCAGATAGCAAGCGCGGCAAAGCGGTTCGTAGCTTTCGGTTTCGCCCAAAACAACTAATTTGTCGCCCGCAATGGTTCTGTGCGAATATTGTGCCTGACCGCCGCAACGCACGCAAATGGCGTGGACCTTAGTCACATCTTCGGCAATGGCCATCAGTTTCGGCATCGGGCCGAAAGGATTGCCCATGAAATCCATGTCTAAGCCTGCGACAATCACCCTAACACCCTGATTTGCCAACTGTTGGCACACATTCGGAAGTTCATCGTCCAAAAACTGCGCCTCATCAATGCCGATGACATCGACATCGTTGGCATAAAAAAGTATTTCCTGCGCACTTTCAACCGGAATGGAATGCAAGGCCGTGGCATTGTGCGAAACAACATCTTCATCGCTATAGCGCGTATCGACACCCGGCTTGAAGATTTCAACCTTCAGTTTGGCGATTTTCGCGCGTTTCAAACGACGGATAAGTTCTTCCGTTTTGCCCGAAAACATCGAGCCGCATACTACTTCAATCCAGCCTTGCGTTTTGTTGTGAGAATCTTTTTCAAGAAACATGGCTTCCGTTTTTAGATTATTTGTACTTTTATCGTTTCTTTCAGAGCAAAAATAAATAGAAAATTAATATGAACGACAATTTTGATAATCAAAAAGAGTTTTTACTGTCTTTAAAACAGGAAATCAATCTGTTACGTCAGCAAGTCGACTATCTTCTGAGGAATGAAAAACCACTTGGACTGCTCGATTTGGACGTTTTAATGAACCGCACGCACACTGTTTACGACATGTTGTGCTCCATTAATCTGAGTGGAAATGACGAAGAACAGGATTTTGACATCAATCCTGATGCCATCAGCGGCCTGTTTGGAAGCCTGTTGCAGTCGGAACAGCAAAATGAGGAACAGGAAGTTGTTTCTACACCTGAGACAGAAACCGAAACCGTTGAAAACGAATCTGTTGAAGAATCTGTTATAAACGATTTTCAAGAAGAAAAGCAATTTGAGGAAGAAACAAATGCTGAGAAAAATCCTGTCGAAGATGAGCAAAAGGTTGAAGATATAAATCAGGAAAATCCATCTGCTTCAGTCGGTTTTATCATAGAAACGGCTACCGAAAAGGAAGCTGCTGAGAATTTCAATCCGATGGAAGAACCTATAAAAGAAGAACCGATTACCGAAGAATCGGAAAAGCCAAAGTCAGAAAGAGAACCTTTGGGTGATGAATTCGGCTTTTTCTTCCGCTTCGATGAGGTTGCTGACGAAATGTCGGAACAGCCTAAGGAACAGCCCGTTCAGGAAGAAAAAATAGTGCATTTCGTTGAAGAAGTGCCGGAAGATGAAATTCCAGAACGTGATTTGGTCGATGGCGAACATTTGGTGCATGACAATCCGTTTGTAATGCCAATCGTTGAAGATGCTGATAACGAAGAAAACTTTGTTAAAGAAGAATCTTTTGAAATGCAGCAGGAAGAAGAACCGGTTGACGAACCTGTTGTTGAACCAGAGGAAGAATTTGCCGAAGAAATCGAGCAAGTTTCTGTCGTTGAGCCAATTGAGGAAGAACCTTTGGAACCCGAGCCTTTGCCATTTGTCAACGACTTTGAAAAAGATGATTCGGAATATGAATTGGACACGCCCGAAACTTTAGTCGAACATTTGCAACACGATGACAACACGCTGGCAGCAAAACTGCAGCAAAAACCAATCAATGAGTTGAGAACAGCCATTGGAATCAATGATAAGTTTTTGTTTGTCAACGAGCTGTTTGGCGGCAGCATGGAAAAATACAATCGGTCTATCGAGAACTTGGACGATATGAAAACGCTGAACGGCACTTTGATTTATTTGAATGAATTGAAGGTTGAATTGCAATGGAATAGCAGCAACGAAGCCTATCAGAAACTCTTGAACCTGATTCACAGAAAGTTTAACGATTAACGGCTGCTTGCTGAACCTGTCGAAGCAGCGTATTTGCTTGCTGAGCTTGTCGAAGCAACATGAATTAAAATCTGAATTAAGTAGATGAGCGAATTTAGTTTACATATTGAAAACGAGACATCGAGGTCGCGAGAATACGAGACGTCTCGAAATCTCGCAGTCTCGCAGCCTCGAAATCCAAATTGAAGTTTAATTTTGAACAGTTACTTAAGTTATGTCGAAACTATATTTGGTTCCCACACCGATTGGCAACATGGAGGACATCACTTTGCGTGCAATCCGTGTGCTAAAGGAAGTCGATGTGATTCTTGCTGAAGACACACGCACTTCGGGTAATTTGCTGCGTCATTTGGAAATCAGCAAGCCGATGACAGCTTTTCACATCCGCAACGAGCATCAGGTGGTGGAACACATTGCCGACCGTCTTGAAGCTGACGAAACCATGGCTTTGGTCACTGATGCCGGTACACCGGCCATTTCCGACCCAGGCTTTCTGCTTGTGCGCGAGTGTGTTAAGCGTAATATCTCGGTAGAATGTCTGCCAGGCGCAACGGCTTTTGTCCCTGCTTTGGTCAATTCAGGATTACCGGCCGAAAAATTCATTTTTGAAGGTTTTTTGCCGCATAAAAAAGGCCGTCAGACAAAACTGAAAGCCATTGCGGAATATCCATACACGACGATTTTGTACGAATCGCCGTTCCGATTGGTGAAGACTTTGCAGCAATTGGCTGATGTCTGCGGTCTTGATAGACATGTTTCTGTTGCCCGCGAATTGACAAAAATCTACGAAGAAAACGCAAGAGGCACCTTGGCCGAAGTCATTGAATATTTCGGGAAAAAAGAAGTGAAAGGCGAAATCGTGATTGTTTTGGAAGGAACTACAGATGCTTCAAAACTTGAGGAAGAAGAAGCTGAATAAATCTATCAGATTTACCTCACAAAAATAGGGGATTTTTATTCCACCACCCATCTGTCGATGTTGCGGCAGGCCGTGCTGAAGTTCACGCCAACCTTCACAATCTGGCGGCCATCGTTCATGAAACGCTCGGCGTAGCCTTTTTCGTTAATCTGCGCCAAGGCTTCCTCTGCCGACTTGTTGAACTTGAATTCGAAAATGTAGATGTAATCCTTCGTCTTCACGGTCATGTCCATGCGGCCCTTGTTGGTGTGGCTTTCAATCTCAACGTGATAGCCGCAAAGTGCCGTGAGGATATACATCACGCTCTGGAAATGCCGCTCCTGCTGAGGCTCCAGCTCGTAAGGACAAGCGCTCAAAAACGACTGCAGGCGTTTCATGAAACCCTCAATGTCGCCTTCGCGCAGCGAGCGCACAAAGCGGCTGATTTCGAAGCCTGAGCCGACGGCATCTACATTGGTGTAGCTCGGAATGAGGAATCGCACGAAACCCTGACGCACTTCCTTGTTTGGGAAACCCAGTTTGTATAGACCGAATTCCTCATCATAGCCCTTAATTGTAAGGTAGCCGCTCTGGTAGATGACGGGCAACGGATTGGTTGAGGCAATGTCGACGCTGTTCAGCACATCGCTTACGACTTCCTCTTTCTCAATGCTCGAAAGGTTGTATTGGTGCTGTTTCAGCAACTCGACAAGATAGGTCGGGGTGCCGGTCTCGAACCAATAATAGTCAATCTTACGATTGGAAAAGGCGTTGAGCAGGCTGAACGGATTGTAAATTCCCGGCAAATCTTCCTCGCAGAAATGGTAGCCGTCATAGTTTTCGCGGAGTGCGGCGTAGGTCTCTTTAATGGTCATGTTTTGGGCTGATGCCAATTCAGACACTTCCACACCGAAATTGGCCCTGAGTTCCGTTTCGGTGATGCCGCAAATGTCATGATACTGCTGTAGCATGGATAAATCGTGCAGATTATTCAGGTCGCTGAAGACGCTCACCTTTCCGAACTTGGTCACGCCAGTGAGAAACGCGAAGCGGATGCATCCATCCATCGACTTCAAGGCTCCGTAGAAGCCTTTCAGCGTGGCGCGGTAAGCCTCCTGCAATTCCGTGTTGCCGATGGCCTGCAGTAACGGCTTGTCGTATTCATCAACCAATATCACCACTTGGCGGCCTGTCTTCTCGTAGGCCAATCGTATCACTTGAGTAAAACGCTCTTCGATGCTGCGGTTCGAATATGTGTCGCCATATTCGGCCTCCCATTGTTCAAGGTGCTTGTTCAGCTCGGCTTCAAGGCTGCTTTTATCCGCATAGTTCCGTGTGTTCAAATCGAGATGCAGCACGGGATATTCCGTCCATTCGTGTTCCAATTCGGCAATAGCGAGACCTTCGAAAAGCTCTTTTTTTCCCAGGAAATACGACTCAAATGTATTCAGCAGCAAGCTCTTGCCGAACCTGCGCGGGCGCGAAAGGAAATAATAGCACCCTTCTGTCGCCATTTTATAGATGTATGCTGTCTTGTCGACATAGCAATAGTCCTCCGTCCTGAGCTTCTCAAAACTCTGTATCCCGATTGGAAGTTTCTGTCCCATAGCCGTGTTTTTGCTGTTTGAAATGCAAAAGTAGAAATTATTTGTCTTTTGGAAACAAATCAAACACAAATCTTTACACAAATCTTTTTCTTGTCTTTCCTTTTTTTAATCCATGTCGGTGCGCCTCATCGGTCGCCCGACAACTGTCATCGTCAAGCCGATGCCAGCTACTAGGGTGGAAGGATTTTTGGGGCGATGAGCTTACGGCGGCTTGCCGCCATCATTCTCCAGCATGGAAGCAAGGATTTATGATAGATTTTTGAAAGATTTGTTTCCAAAATTCATCTTGCGCCAGCCAATCCGCATAATTCATGCGCAGTTCCTGCGCTCCCTGAGTTTAACGAAGGACGCATTCAGAATTTTATCCATGTAAATTATTGTAAATCTGCTTAATCTGCGGTTCGTAAAAAACTCACGCCACAATCCACTTATCTATATTGCGGCAGGCCGTGCTGAAGTTCACGCCAACCTTTACAATCTGGCGTCCATCGTTCATGAAACGCTCGGCATAGCCTTTCTCATTAATCTGCGCCAAGGCTTCCTCCGCCGACTTGTTGAACTTGAATTCGAAAATGTAGATGTAATCTTTCGTCTTCACGGTCATGTCCATGCGGCCCTTGTTGGTGTGGCTCTCAATCTCAACGTGATAGCCGCAAAGTGCCGTGAGAATATACATCACGCTCTGGAAATGCCGCTCCTGCTGAGGCTCCAGTTCGTAAGGACAAGCGCTCAGGAATGACTGTAGACGTTCCATAAAACCCTCAATGTCGCCTTCGCGCAGCGAGCGCACGAAGCGGCTTATTTCGAAGCCTGAGCCGACGGCATCTACGTTGGTGTAGCTCGGAATGAGGAATCGCACGAAACCCTGACGCACTTCCTTGTTCGGGAAGCCCAGTTTGTATAGACCAAATTCCTCATCATAGCCCTTAATGGTAAGATAGCCGCTCTGGTAGATGACGGGTAACGGATTGGTTGAGGCAATGTCGACGCTGTTCAGCACATCGCTCACAACTTCCTCTTTCTCAATGCCCGAAAGGTTGTATTGGTGCTGTTTCAGCAGTTCCACAAGATAGGTCGGGGTGCCGGTCTCGAACCAGTAGGCACCAATATTTCCCTTGTAAAAGGCGTTGATTAAACTGAACGGATTATAAACTCCTGGCAGTTCCTCCTCACAGAAATGATAGCCATTGTAATTCTCGCGAAGTGCGGCGTAGGTTTCTTCTACCGACTTGCCCAATTTGGCAGCAAGTTCCAAAACTTCCACACTGAAATTCGCGCGAAGTTCCTGCTCCGAAATGCCGCAAATGTCATGGAATGCGGCATCCATGGAAATGTCGTTCAGATTATTCAAGTCGCTGAAGACGCTTACCTTGCCGAACTTGGTCACGCCGGTGAGAAAGGCGAAGCGGATGCAGCCGTCCATCGACTTCAAGGCTCCGTAGAAACCTTTCAACGTGGCGCGGTAAGCCTCCTGCAATTCCGTGTTGCCGATGGCCTGCAGCAGCGGCTTGTCGTATTCATCGACCAATATCACCACTTGGCGGCCTGTCTTTTCACAGGCACGGCGGATAACGCCCATAAAGCGCAGACCAAGTGAATTTTCCGACTCGCTGCTGCCAAAATCCTTCTCCCATCGGCATAAATGTACATTGAGGATTCCTTCAAGTGCCTCGGGAGTATTATACACTTGCGTGTTCAAATCCAGATGCAGCACGGGATATTCCGTCCAGTCGTGTTCCAGTTCAGCGATGGCGAGACCTTCGAAAAGCTCTTTTTTCCCCAGGAAATACGACTCCAACGTATTCAGCAGCAGGCTCTTGCCGAACCTGCGCGGGCGCGAAAGGAAATAATACTTGCCTTCGGTGACCATTTTATACACCAAAGCCGTCTTATCCACATATTTGAAGCCTTTGCTCCGCAAGTCCTCAAAACTCTGTATCCCGATTGGAAGTTTCTGTCCCATAGCCGTCTGTTTTCGTTGTTCAATGCGCAAAAATATGAAAATGTCTTCAAGTATCATTCGCATCTTTTGCATTTTTCGCGATTGGCACCAAAACCATGAAAAATTGCCTTTTTTTGGCAAAAACACGATTTTCTCTTGTTTCTATCTTGAAATTCAATATTTTTGCCGCATTAGATAATTGGAAAAAAGGAGGTTATTATGAAAAAAATATTTACCCTTCTCGCCGTGGCTATGATGGCAATCGTGAACGCCAACGCTCAAACAATAAGCAGCCCAACAGGCTGGGTGGATACCCCAGAAAATTGGGAGGATTATGTCGTTGACATCTTCATCTGGGGCTCCGGTAATTCTCACCTGACTCCCGAAGACACGATTCCTATCGAAAATCTGACTGAAGCATACAATGGCTATCTTCCGATAGTTATTGAATGTCCAGGAGTAGCTGAGATTTGGGATGGTGTCTTAGGAGAATGTGTTGGCTTTTCAAAATACATCAGAGTCAACAATATTGCTCAACTAGCAGTATATGAGGCTAATAACAGAATGATAATGTATGGTATGGTCACTGTTCGCAAAGCCTGCACTCGCCCACCCCAAATGGTCCCGTTCACCGATACCCTCTTCGTTGAAGAAGGTAAGAAAGAGATCCTCAAGCCATGGCACTGGGTGCCATACGAGGAGACCTACATCAACCCACTGAGTTGGACCAAAGATGGAGAGAACATCAATGAGTACTTCGGAATGAAAAGAATTGAAATCTTCGGACCAGCTGCTGGAGACACCGTAATTTATACGGTGAATCTTCGTGACTCGAATGCATGTGTTACGATAACAAACACATTCGTCGTCATTGGGACTGAAAAGTCTCAATTTGGTGTCGATGAAGCTGTTACTTCGCCAATCAATGTTTATCCTAACCCTTCCAATAATGGTATCATCACCATCAAGGGCGAAGGAACCGCAGAAATCTTCAACATTATCGGCCAGAAGGTCATGGATGTGGAAGTGTTGAACGAAACAAAGGTTTCACTCTGTTCAGGGCTGTATATCGTCCGTATGGGAGGGCACTCCGAGAAAGTTTTTGTCGAGTAAGCTTTGGGCGACAACTTCCCTTGATACAAACTAAACCGTCAGTTTTCGCTGGCGGTTTTTTTATGGCACTTGTTTACCTGCTGGCACAAACAAAACACGAAAAACACTTTGCCATCAGTCAATTCGCTAAGCGGTTCCATAACAATCTTATTATTTTTATCTTATTATCTTATCAAGAATTAGAGAAATCGAAGATTCGACGTAGTCAATTAGAGAAGCCTAACGGACGTGCTGGACATTGTGCTACGGAAGTTCATTTGAATTTGAGGCTTTCGCTTCGCTCAAGGAGCGCGAAGCACTTTCCTCTAATTCTCGCGCGAAGCGCAAACTTCAAGTAGGACTATGTCCAATATTCTCTCCTTCTCTAATTCTTGACAAAGAAAAAGAGTTTATGGCTGTATATTGTCCGTTCATTTTTTTCAATCAAGAATTTTTTCAATCAAGAATTAGAGAATTTGAGAAGCCTAACGGACGTGCTGGACAATGTGCTGCGGAAGTTCATTTGAATTAGAGACTTTCGCTTCGCTCAAGGAGCGCGAAGCGCTTCCTTATAATTCTCGCGCGAAGCGCAAACTTCAAGTAGGACTATGTCCAATATTCTCTAATTCTTGACAAAAAAAGGGCATCTATACATTTAGGCCCAAACATTGGACGCGATACTGTCCCAAAAAGTGTGTCTGAGCGCAGAGGCTAAAAAAAGGGATTGGCCAATCAGTCCAATCCCTTAAAAGTCTGTATCTTTAGGGTGCCCAAACTCTAAATAACAGACTTAAAATGAAGTTTACAAAGGAACAA
>NZ_JBADWU010000009.1:0-58806 GCF_056203535.1 Candidatus Limimorpha sp.
AGGGAATAATACACTTTTTGACCTAACGTGATAGATGTAAACCGAAAAATCGATGGCTTCACGGAAGTCGGAAGACCATCCATTTAACGTTTTAACATTTAACATTTCGGGCACTCTGAAAGTCAAAAATGATTTCCCTAGTTAGAGAAAAAAATTTCCCTAGTTAGAGAAATGAAATTCGGCTGTTTTCCAATGCAGCAGGATAGATGTTAAAACGTTAAGATGTTAAAACGTTAAATGCACACATTTATCGTTTCCAAACTCCGTCAATAAAAACCCAACACTATGGATTTCAATATTTTGCACTTCTCTTCTTTCTCTCTTCTTTCTATTAATCATAATTACATTATATATATCGCACGCACGCGAAAATCAGTGTCAATTTATCGTTTTAACGCAAAATGCGGCACTTTTTCGGAGGTCGATTTAACATTTTAACATTTAACATTTTTGGGGAATGTAGTACGGATAAAGGATGGGATCTTAAGTCAAGCAAATTCGTCATTATCCATCATAACTTAATGGCTATCATGAAATTTTTACAGGTCAAATGGTATATAAATGCCAAAAATGAAAATCAAGAAGCTGATATTCAACTTCTTGATTTTCTTTCAAATGAATGGCGTTATGTATAGATGCTTGGGATTAGTTTTCTAAATAAGTGTAGCCATACAGCCCTGAACGGTAGTTTGAAAGGAATTCTTTGCCTTCTTCAACGGAAATCTTACCGTTTTTGACACAGTTTGTGACCCACGCTTCAACGCTGCGAACCAATTTCTTTGGGCTATATTGAACGTATTCCAAGACATCGGCAACGGTCTCGCCATCAATGATTTGGTCGATGGAATAGTCTTTTTCATCCACCGAAACGTGAACGGCATTGGTGTCGCCAAACAGGTTGTGCAGGTCGCCGAGGATTTCCTGATAGGCACCGACGAGAAACACACCTATATAATAATGTTCTTTCTCGTCGAAGGTGTGCAGCGGAATGGTGTGCTGGTTGGTCTTTGTGACGAAATTGGCAATCTTGCCATCCGAGTCGCAAGTGATGTCCTGCAAGGTGGCGAGATGGGTCGGCTTTTCGTCCAGACGATGGATTGGAATGATAGGGAAGAGCTGGTCGATAGCCCAGGAGTCGGGCAATGATTGGAACAATGAGAAGTTGCAGAAATATTTGTCGGCCAAAAGTTTAGGCAATGACAAGAAATCTTCAGGAACGCGTTTCAGCTCGCTGGCGATATGGTTCACTTCGCGTGCAATGGACCAGAAAAGACGCTCGATTTTTGCGCGTGATTTCAAGTCTAACAAACCGAGGCTGAACAGGTTAAGGGCTTCTTCGCGGATTTCCTGCGCATCGTGCCAGATTTCCAATGATGAGTTTTTGTTCAGTTCGTCCCATGAATTGTAGAGTTCGTGAATCAGTTCATGATCGTCTTCGGCGGGTTCTTCATCTTCATCCCATTCGGGTAACGAGGTGGTTTCCAGCACTTCAAAAATCAGCACGGAATGGTGTGCGGTGAGTGCGCGTCCCGATTCGCAGATGATGTTTGGATGAGGCAGACCGTTTTTGTCGCAGACATCGACGATGGAGAAAACGGCGTTGTTGGCATATTCCTGAATGCTGTAGTTGACCGAACTTGGGCTTGAGGAACGCGTGCCGTCGTAATCAACGCCCAATCCGCCGCCCATGTCGACAAACTCGATATTGTAACCCATCTTGTGCAGCTGCACATAAAACTGTGCGGCTTCACGCAAGGCGATATTGATGCTTTTAATCTTACTGACCTGACTTCCAATGTGATAGTGGACAAGTTTCAGACATTCCTTCATGTTGTGCTCCTCAAGGAAGTCGAGGGCTTCGAGCATTTCCGATGAGGTAAGGCCGAACTTGCTGCCGTCGCCGCCCGATTCTTCCCATTTGCCCGCGCCGGAGCTGGCCAACTTGATGCGTATGCCGAGGTTTGGCGTGACTTTCAGGCGTTTGGCAATCTTTGCCGTGATTTTCAACTCGTTCATCTTTTCGATGACGATGATGATTTTACGCCCCATCTTTTGGGCCAAAAGCGCCAGTTCGATGAACTCTTCATCTTTGTAGCCGTTGCAGATGATGAGGGAGTCGGAATCGGTGTTGAGTGAAATGATGGCGTGAAGTTCGGGCTTGGAACCGGCTTCCAGACCGATGTTGAATTTCTTGCCGTGGCTGACTATTTCTTCGACTACCGGACGCATCTGGTTCACCTTAATTGGCAGAACCACAAAGTTTTGTCCCTTGAACTCGTATTCGGCAGCCGCTTCCTTAAAGCAGGAGTCGATTTTGTTGATGCGGTCGTCGATAATGTCGGGGAAACGCACCAAAATAGGTGCCGAAACGTCCCTAAGTGCCAGCTCGTCAACAAGTTGTGGAAGGTCAACTGAAGCACAGCCCTCCTTCGGTGTCACGATGATATGACCATTTTCGTTGATGGAAAAATAGTGTCCGCCCCAACCTTTCACATTGTAAAGGTCTTCGGAATCTTCAATGCGCCATTTTCTCATTTCAAATGCTTGATTTACTGATTGTTAATTACAAAGTTGGTTTTCACTGCGCACGATTGCATTTTTCGTGTCAAAAATCGCTGCAAATCTATAAAAAACATTGAATTATATCTCTATTTTTATTTTCTTTGCACAATAAAATTGGAGTATGTATTTGATAGCGGATGGCGGTTCCACCAAAACGGAATGGATACTAATTGAAGAACAGCAGGTTGTAATGCGCTTTTTGACGAAAGGCTTTAATCCAAATTATACGGATTGGGAAACAATTACGGCTATTATTGACACTGAATTTCCTTCGGATTGCCCTGGTGATGTCGAAAAAATCAATTATTACGGTTCGGGTTGCGGCAATGAAAAGAATTGCCAGCTTGTGTCGTCTGCATTGCAGCGGCGTTTTCCTGCGGCTGAAATTCATGTTTCGCACGATTTGATGGCTGCTGCACATGGGCTTTTGGGGCACGAAAAAGGAATTGCGTGCATTTTGGGGACAGGTGCCAATTCATGTTTGTATGATGGTGAAAATATTGTCAATCAAGCAATTTCTTTGGGTTATCTTGTTGGTGACGAGGGTAGTGGCACTCATATTGGCAAAACCATTTTGCGTGACTTTTTTTACGGTTTTATGCCCGCCGATTTGAGGCAGGATTTTGAGTCTTATTATCAACTGACCCACAAGGATTTTATCGACAAATTGTATCATTTCCCTCAGCCGAATCTTTATCTTGCTGATTTCTGCAAATTTGCCGGCGAACATCAAAACCATCCTTATATTCGGAAAATCTGTTCGGATAGTTTTAATGAGTTTATTCGTGTCTTTATTGAACGCTATGATAACTTTAGTGATTTGAGTGTCAGTTTTGTGGGTTCCGTCGCTTTTCATTTCAAACCCATTTTGAAGGCTTGTTTCGATGAAAAAGGTCTCCATTTGGGCAAAATCATTCAATCGCCGGCTGATGGTTTGATAGATTACTACCTGTGATTATTCGTCCATGTGGATTTAAAAGTTTATTTTTGCTGAGATTCTTGAAAACAATTCAAATTATTTAAATATGAAAAACAAAAAAGTCATTTTGATGCTGTTGTGTGCATTTCTCTGCACGGCAGCGTTTGCGCAGAGCGAACAAGGAGAAAAGACATTGAAAAGAAAAGTTGCCATTGGCCGTTTCACAAACGAAACCCAATATGGCAAGGGACTGTTTTACAACAGGGAAAACGACCCGATGAGGAAACAAGCGATGGACATTCTGTCGTCGAAATTGGCTTCAAGCGGCAAATTCATCCTTTTGGAAAGAGACGATTTGGATGTCTTGGTCGAAGAGGCTGGCGCCGATATGCAGAAAATCGGTGCGGATTACATTATCTTAGGCTCAATCACTGAATTCGGAAGAAAGGTTGAGGGCGACAACAAGATTTTCTCCAGCACGAAGACTCAGACTGTTGAAGCTGGTGTAAGCATTCGCCTTGTCGATGTTGCGTCAGGTTTGATCATTTATTCTGACGAGGCTAAAGGTTATGCCGAAACTACTACTAAAACCACTATGGGTATTGGTGGTTCGGCCGGTTATGATGCTACTTTAAGCGACAAGGCTATTTCGGCTGCTTTGACTCAACTTGTTGAAAACGTGATTAATAAATGTATGGATAATCCTTGGAGAGGTTATCTGCTTTCATGTGATGATGATAATTATGTCATTTCGGGCGGCGCATCGCAAGGTGTAATTCCAGGCACGAAATTCTATCTTTATAAAAAAGGCAAGGTGGTGAAAAATCCTCAGAACGGCATGAATATCGAGCTTCCGGGAACAAAACTTGGCGAGTTGACTGTCATTATGAATAGCGGCAATACCCCTGAAACGGAAATTTCATTCTGCACCTATTCGGGTGATTCGTTCGACAAAGAGAATCTTGAAATGTATTATTTAATGGAAAAGTGATATGAAAAAGTTCTTTTTAGCAATGGTTTGCCTGTTTATCATGGCATCATTTTCAAGCTGTGGCGTGGGTAGTTATAGCGTCAGCTCTGGTCGTGACGATGTCGCATACATCAGCCTTGAAGCCAATGAGCAATATCCGGTCGTCGTAACGGTTGATGGTACGACATACGATACTTTCACAGTCAAGAAAATCGCCCACAAGACGAGAAGAGACATTAAGAAAACGGCAAAATATCTGATTACGACTACACCTGGAACTCACGATGTGAAAGTGACTAAGGACGGAAAGGAAGTCTATTCAAAGAAAGTTGTCATTTCTACCTCTGAAACCAAAATCATTGAGCTGTGAAAAAATTATTGATTTCTGCACTTTTTCTTGCGCTATTTGCCTCTTGTTCAGGGCCGAGCAATCTCTACAATTGGGGAAGACCGCATAATAGTGATAATTACACCAGATATGATGAATTGTCCTATAATTCCTTCGACAAGCAGTCGCCTGAAAGCATGTGCGAGTTATTGTGCTTTTACGAATACATGATTAAGAATCCTGGTGGAGCCAGAAATGTCATACCACCAGGCATTTGCGCTGAATATGGTTATCTTCTGCTCAAGCCCGAAACCGCAGGCATGTTCCTTCAGTATGCAACTGCAAAGCAGAAGAATGTGTTCGGCAATATGGATGACTATTCCTCTTATTTCCACGAAAGAGGTTTGGAATTGTTAGAGCGGGAAATGGAATTGTACCCAGAGTCGGCAACATTTTTGTCACCAATTATTAAACAAATGAGTAATTAATTATGAAAACAGCTAAATTATTGTTTTTTATCGTGTTATGTGTGGCATTTGCCTCATGTGGGTCTTCAAGTAGTCTCACAAGAGGCGAGCAGTATCCGAAATTTTATGAAGAAAAGCCGCTCGTCATATTGGTGATGCCTCCGATTAACAACACGACTTGCGTTGATGCCAAGGAGTTCCTTTACACTTCCATTAGCCGTCCGTTGGTCGAAATGGGCTATTATGTCGTTTCTCCGCATTTGGCTATGGATATTTTCAAGGCCGAAAGCGCTTACGATGCTGAGATGTTCGTTGAGCAAAATGTTGGGATGTTTGGTCAAGTATTCGGTGCTGATGCCGTGATTTTCACCACAATCGACAAATGGGAAAAGCAAGGCTTTGGCATTGAGACCGACATCAGTTATGTCATCAAATCGACCCATACCAATGAAATCCTGTTTGACAGAAGTTGTGAATACTTCTTGGATTGCTCGGTTGATTCGGGCAATAGTTCGCTGGTCGGCCAACTTATCTCTGTTACCGCGACTTTGATTAACACGGCTGTCACAGATAATATCGTGGCAGCACGTAAATGCAACAGTTTCAGCCTGACAGACCTCCCACGCGGAAAATACAATCCGCTGTATCAGTTGGACCAAGGAGAAAAAGCCTTGGAAAAAGAAATGAAAGCTAGGGTTAAGTGAGTAAGCTTGAACTTCGATTAATGAAAAAGCCGTCGCTTGCGACGGCTTTTTCTGTTTGTTCTTGCAATATTGATGGAATTTGCCTTATTTTGCAACAAAATAACAACAGAAATTCATTATCGTGATGACATATTTATTCATTTAATAACAACAATTTAAAACGCAATGAAAAAGTGCATTTTTACATTGATTCTCGCCCTTTTTGCGGGCATAGGTGTCGCTTGGGCGCAAGATTACGATTTCTTGGCTGTTTGCAGTACGGGGCAGACACTTTACTACAAAATCATTGACGAGGACGCACGCAAGGTGAAATTGACATGCCCTGACGATTACACCATTTGGGATGAATTCCAAAAGCCTGTTGGTGATATTGTGCTGCCGGAAATGGTGGCGAATGATGGGATTACATACACGGTGACTGAAATCGGTGATTATGCCTTTGAAGAATGTGATGGCTTAACTGGTTCATTAAACATTCCAAATACAGTGATTTCAATTGGCGAATGTGCTTTTGAATTGTGCAGAGGGTTCACTGGCTCGTTAAACATTGGCAATTCCGTTACTACAATTGGCGAACATGCTTTTTCTGCTTGCAGTGGTTTCAGCGGTTCTCTGAACATTGGCAATTCTGTTACAATCATAGGAGATGGTGCTTTCTCTGATTGTTATGGCTTTACGGGGTCGCTGAACATTGGTAATTCGGTAATAGAAATTGGTAATTGTGCTTTTCAAGGCTGTTCAGGTTTCAATGGAATGCTGAATATCGGCAACTCTGTGACAACAATAGGAGTGTGGGCTTTCGGAAGCTGTCGCGGTTTCATTGGCTCTCTGATTATTCCCAATTCCGTTTCTTCAATTGGTGGAAATGCATTTAATGGTTGTAGTGGTTTCAACGGCTCGCTTAAAATCGGCAATTCCGTATCTTCAATTGGTGAGTTGGCATTCTCTGAGTGTAGTGGTTTCACAACTCTAATCATGTGCAATTCCGTGGCTGAAATTGGTTATGATGCTTTTTATCATTGCAGAGGCATTGCATCCATTATTTCCATGACGTCAACTCCTCCGGCGTCATATAGTGATGGATTGTTTTTTGGCGTATTTATACATTTGAATGATTCTATTCCTGTATATGTTCCTTGCGGTAGTTCTGAAGCATACAGCCAAGCTGAAGCATGGAACTATTTCAGCAATTTTCATGAGTTCAACCCTTACGACATTGCCCTGTTCTCGTCAGACGAAACAATGGGAAGCGTAGCAATAACGCAATTACCTGACTGCGAGACTGGAATTTGCAAAGTGTTGGCAACACCAAAATCTGGCTATAAGTTCGATTACTGGATGGAAAACGGAGCGCAGGTCTCGACAGAGGCTGAGTACAGCTTTGAGGCAACCGCCGACCGCACCCTTACGGCATATTTCAGCGAAACGCTAAATGTGAATTCGTTTGCCGAACCGGAAATTCAGCTGTTTCCAAATCCAACTAACGATGTGCTGAATGTGGTTTGCGATGGTATGCGTCATGTTACCATAATGAACACCTTGGGTCAGGTGGTTTACGATGCCGAACCTGCTGATGTCCAGTCGGCTCAAATCAGCCTTTCGGGTTTCGATGCTGGCGTTTACATTGTCCGCATTACGACTGATAACGGCATGATAAGCAAGTCGGTTGTCAAGGCCGAACTTTAAAGACAAGTTGAAATAAATGGAAAAAGCCGTCGCTTGCGACGGCTTTTTCTGTTATTGCTCTAAATCAAAACTATTGTCATTTCACCTTGCGTTCCCATTCCTCGAAACGGTAAATGAAATCGGCCTGTTCGTCATTGTCGATGACTTCCATGTCAAGCAGGTTCCATTCGTCGAAATTGATGTATGGGAAATAGGTGTCGGCTTCGAAAGACTTCTCAAGGCGCGTCAGATAAAGCTTGTCGGCAATTGGTAAAAATTGCGCATAAATCAGTCCGCCGCCGATGATGAAAACTTCTTCCTCGTTTTCCACTAATTTCATGGTATCGGGAATGGATGGTGCTAGTTCGAATCCTTCGGGAGCTTCGTCGAGTCGCGTGGAAATGATAATGTTACGGCGGTTGGGCAAAGGCTTGTGATTGCGTAACGACAGGTAAGTCTTGTAGCCCATGATGACCGAATGCCCCGTTGTGATTTGCTTGAAATGCTTCAGGTCGTTTGAAAGATGCCAAATCAGATCACCGTTTTTTCCAATGGCACGGTTCTCGGCTAACGCTACTATGATGGATATTGTCATTTTCTTGTTGGTTTTCGGTTTTCAGTTTTCGGTTATAAGTCAACAGATTACTGTAAACTGATAACCGATAACAGAAAACCATTAATTAATAGGTATAAATTCAAATCCTACACACTAACCTCTCCTTTGATGGCCGGATAAGGATCGTAATTCTCAAGGGTGAAATCTTCGTATTTGAAGGCAAAGATGTCCTTGATTTCCGGATTGAGTTTCATGGTCGGCAATGGACGCGGTTCGCGCGAAAGCTGCGTCTTCACTTGCTCAATCAGGTTGTTGTAGATGTGGACATCGCCGAAGGTGTGGACGAAATCGCCGGGCTGCAAGCCACAGACCTGTGCCACCATCATGGTCAGCAGGGCGTAGGAGGCAATGTTGAAAGGCACGCCTAAAAACACGTCGGCGCTGCGCTGGTAGAGTTGGCACGATAGTTTTCCGTCGGCCACATAGAATTGGAAAAATGCATGGCAGGGTGGAAGTGCGGCTTTTCCGGCTGCGACGTTGGCGGAGAAATCTTTCTCATGCTCATCAGGCAAAACCGATGGATTCCATGCCGTTACGATATGGCGGCGGCTGTTCGGATTGCTCTTGATGCTTTCAATCACTTCCTTTATCTGGTCGATGCCTTCGTTGTTCCAGTTGCGCCATTGGGCACCGTAAACGGGACCAAGGTCACCATTTGGGTCGGCCCATTCGTCCCAGATGCTCACTTTGTTGTCGTGCAGATATTTGATGTTCGTGTCGCCGCTCAGAAGCCACAGCAGTTCGTGGATGATGGATTTCAGATGGACTTTCTTTGTGGTCACAAGCGGAAATCCTTCCTGAAGGTCGAAACGCATCTGGTAGCCGAACACGCTGATGGTGCCGGTTCCCGTGCGGTCGCCTTTCTGAATGCCGTGGTCGAGGATGTATTGCAGCAGGTCGATGTATTGCTTCATTGCGAGAGGTTAGGGTGGAAAAATATGGTTTGAAGAAGTTCAAAATTGTTCAAAATTGTTCAAAAAATTTTCGCCGAAAAATGATTTGAACTGTTTTGAACAATTTCGTCTTTTATAGCGCGAAGCGCATTTGAACTATTATGATTGTTTTTACTGCGCTTTTTCATTTGGACGACAATATTTAACTCCTTTGAAGCCAGAATCATAAATGCTATTGATGAGATTGTATATTGCAACAGATATTTCAATAGCTTGCTGTCTCAGGATTTTGTAATCGTCTTCGGAAATAAGTCCAACATCGAGACATCTTGTCAGTTGACTTCTAATCTCACCGCATGAACCTTTTGAATAGTATAGGAAATTGATGAATTCTTTATTTCCATTTCTTTCATAACCTTCTGCGATGTTATCCATGATAGAACCAGATGAGGCGTGCATTTGTTCCGTCAGCCTGTGTTCCCATTTGAACTTTTCAGAATCGGTTATTTCGAATATTCTTTTTGCGAATATGCGTGCAGCTTGCCAAACTTCAAGGTCTTCAAAATATCGGACTTGCTTCATAGATAATTGTGTGTTATATGATTTGATTTTTTATCGCGCGTAGCGCATTTGAACAATTTTGAACTATAAACTATTTGAACTATTTTTCTGCCGTTGGATTGTGCTTATACTTGAAAACTATGGCAAATGTAACAGCAACCACCAAAGCAAATGCAGCAAAGATATACCACACGGTCGACCAAGAATTGGCCGCATTGCCGACGGTGTAGCCAATGCCTTCAACTTCCTCGTAATGCGTGAAAGCGTTCACGATAGCTTGGGCACTCAGGGTGCCGATGGTGGCACCGAAGCCGTTGGTCATCATCATGAAAACGCCCTGTGCGCTGGAACGGATGTTTTCATCGGTTTCTTTTTCAACAAAGAGCGAACCGCTGATATTGAAGAAGTCGAAAGCAACGCCGTAAACGATGCAGGAAAGGATGAGCAGCCAAACGCCACTGCCAGTGTCGCCTAATCCGAAGAAAGCGAAACGCAACACCCATGCTAACATGGCAATCAGCATGACTTTCTTGATGCCGTATTTGCGCAGGAAGAATGGAATCAAGAGAATGCAAAGCGTTTCTGACAGTTGGGAGAGGGAGATGAGCAGATTCGCGTTCTTGGTGAAAAACAGATTCTGGAAATCGGGATTGGCAGCGAAACTTGAGATAAAAGGATTGGCATAGCCATTGGTGATTTGCAATGAAACGCCAAGCAACATTGAGAAGATGAAGAAAATACACATCTTCTTGTCTTTGAACAAGTTGAAAGCTCTGAGACCCAATGCGTCGACAAGTGAAGTCTTGCCTTGGTTGCGGTTGACAGGGCAGGTAGGCAAGGTGAATGCGTAAACGGCAAGGATTATGCCCCAGATGGCGCTGACAAAGAATTGATTGTAAGTCATTTGGAACGAAATGCCGTTTGCCTTGATGAAATTCACGAGCAGCATTGAGATGATGAAACCGATAGTTCCGAACACTCGGATTGGAGGAAATGCCTTGACGGTGTCGAGACCGGCCTGTGTAAGTACCGTATAGCTGACGGAGTTGCCGAGTGCGATGGTCGGCATGAAAAATGCAACGCTGATAGTGTATGGTATGAAAAGTTGTGCAAATGTGACATCTTTTCCGTATGTCATGCCGATGTAACCGGTGATGGCCATACAGATGGCGGCTATGCAGTGGCAGACGCCTAATAATCTGTTGGCGGGAATTCGTTTGTCAGCTACGATTCCAATAAGAGCTGGCATAAACAAGCTGACGATGCCTTGAATTGAATAAAACCATCCGATTTTTGCCCCCAAGCCAGCGTTGGCAAGATAACTTCCCATGGAGGTCAGGTAAGCTCCCCATACAGCAAAGATGAGGAAATTCATCACGATTAAACGAAACTTGATTGCTTTCATGTGTTTGTATGATTTAAAATTTAATATTCATAGATTTAAAGATTTGAATTTTAGACTTTTGGATAATTTGACCATTGGACATTTAGACTTTTTGAACAATTTTGAACTTTTAAAAAAACTGAAAACTGATAACTGAAAACTGATAACCGATAACTGAAAACCGATAACCATTTCATTGATTGATTCATTATTAGATAGATTGATTATGCTAAAACAGGTCTTTCACCTTGTCGTTGCCAATGAGACTGTAAATGGCGATGTTGTTGCTGTCGTTCACGCATCTCAGGCAGTTGAGTAAGTGATAAATGGTCGTTCCGGTAGTTACGATGTCGTCGAAAAGAAGGACATTTGAATTGATTATGCTCCGATAAATGGATTCAAAATACTCATTTTCAAATTTGTAGAAGTTCTTGATGTAGTTTCTGTAGCGGGCTTTCTTCACATCCCTTGCAATGGAAAAATAGTCTTTCTTGTGAATGTCATCCATGATTTCATTGATGATGCTTATGGCTTCGGCCTTGGCTTGTTCCGTAAATCTCGGTCTGCCATCAGGTTGCAGGGCATCAAGGACTTCGACGCGGTATCTTTCGTAGTCGAAGAGGATGTTTTGCGGCAACTCTTTAATCATCTCAATTTCAATCACATCGGGCGAAGACAGACGCGAAAGGCTCGACAAAAGTTTTCTGTTGAGTTCCGACATCGATTTGGGATAAATGAATGCTTTGAACAAAGGAAGACAGACTTCCTTATCCAATGAGTCTACGGCGTTGTTAATGAAGCATTTGAAATCATCCGTGTTGCTGAAATCCTCTTCAAACTTGATGTGCCTGATGAATTGTGTTCTGATAGCGGAATCCAAGTCGGGCGAAAATTCGTAACTGTAATAGAAACAGCGTCCGAAAGCATCAATTTTGTGGGTTTGTGGCAGTAATTCAACCTTGTTTGACTGATTGTCGCTTCCGAAATCGAAGGTGAAAATGCCTTTTTCCTTGTCATAAAGCACACCATCCACCACAATGTGGTGATTTTCCTTATATTGCAGTTCTTCTTTAGGTGATAGGCTTTCCATTCTCATTTTCTGCTGTTTAGTTCATCTCTGATGGCGGCGGCTTTCACATAATCCTCTTCCTCGATGGCGGTCTGGAGCAGGTCTTCCAATTCCGCTTCGCTCAGTTGCTGCAAGGATTCTTCATTATTAATAATAGGTGTGTCTTCGGTTCCCTCGTCGTTGTCCATAACTTGGTTTTCATCGTCCATGATGATACAGGCTTCGTCCATGACCGATTCGTAGGCGAAAATTGGGCAACCACAACGCACAGCCAAGGCGATGGCATCGGACGGACGCGCGTCAATCATGCTGAGTTCGCCGAGATGTTCGCAGACCAGAACGGCATAGAACACGCCTTCGCGGAAACGGTTGATGACGACTTCCTTGATGTTGATACTGAAGCTGTTTGCGAAATTCAGAAACAAATCGTGGGTGAGGGGACGGCTGTTTTTCTGGCGCTCAATGCCCATGGCGATGCTTTGCGCCTCGTTGCTCCCGATGACGATGGGCAACCTCCGTTGCGAGTTTTTGTCGCCCATGATGAGGACGTAAGCCCCCGTCTGCGACTCGCTGTAGGACATGCCCATGATTTCCAATGCTACCTTGTTCATTTGCGAAAATTGTTGCGTTTTAGGCGTTTATTACAAAATAAAACCTTCTTCCTTCAATCGTCAAAAATACGGACATTTTTCGGATTAGCAAAAAAAAGTTGCTTTTTCGCGATTTTCTAAAGAAAAGATAATTTTTCAAATAGATAAAACCCTATATTTGTCCGTTTTTTAGGCATGAAATCAATTAATGTTTAACTAAAAATAAGGTTCATTTATGACAAATGCTATTGTTTACTGCGTATTGGTGGCGTCGATTCTGGCGCTGACATTCGCGTTCATCTTCTACAAGCAAATGATGAAGGAAGATGAAGGAACTGATTTGATGAAGAAAATCGCGGCACACGTCCGCAAAGGCGCCATGGCCTACCTGAAGCAACAGTACAAGGTGGTCATCATCGTTTTTGTGGTTCTGGCTCTCATTTTCTTCGTGATGTCGCTCTTCGATTTGCAGAATGGCATCGTGTGGTTCGCTTTCCTTACCGGTGGTTTCTTCTCCGGTTTGGCTGGCTTCTTTGGTATGAAAACGGCTACATACGCCTCGGCCCGTACAGCCAATGCCGCCCGTAAATCGCTGAACAGCGGTCTGCAGGTCGCTTTCCGTTCGGGTGCCGTCATGGGTCTTGTAGTCGTTGGTCTCGCCCTTCTGGACGTTTCCGTTTGGTTCCTCGTGCTGAATGGCACCAACCTTTTGGCTGCTGTCGGTGCTGAAGCCAACCTGATTACCATTACCACCACCATGCTGACCTTCGGAATGGGTGCTTCCACTCAGGCTTTGTTTGCCCGTGTGGGTGGCGGTATTTACACCAAGGCTGCCGACGTCGGTGCCGACCTCGTCGGTAAAACCGAGTACAACATTCCTGAAGACGACCCGCGTAACCCAGCCACTATCGCCGATAACGTCGGTGATAACGTCGGTGACGTTGCCGGCATGGGTGCTGACCTTTACGAATCGTATGCTGGTTCTATTCTGGCTACCATGGCTTTGGGTGCTGCTGCTTTCGCTACATCAGCCGTCGAAGGTATGCAGATGAAAGCTGTTTTGGCTCCTATGCTCATCGCTGCCGTGGGTGTCGTGCTTTCCATTATCGGTATTTTCTTAGTCAAGACAAAGGAAAACGCTGGCATGAAACAGTTGCTTGGCGCTTTGAGCCGTGGCACGAATACGGCTGCTATTCTTATTGCAGTTGCCACATTCGGCATTTTCGCTTGGCTGTTCGGTACCGAAAGCAGCCAGTGGTGGCAGGTTTCACTGTCAGTGGTTGTCGGTCTTGTGGCTGGCGTAATCATTGGTAAATCAACTGAATACTATACTTCGCAGACTTACAAGCCAACTCAAAAGGTGGCTGAAAGTTCAAAGACGGGTCCTGCTACCGTAATCATTTCTGGTCTGGGTCTCGGTATGCTTTCAACGGCTATTCCGGTCGTTACTGTTGGTGTTGCCATCGTGCTCGCTTTCTTGTGCGCCAATGGTTTCAACATTGCATTTACTGCGGAAAACCTTTCATTAGGTCTGTATGGCATCGGCATCGCTGCTGTCGGTATGCTTTCAACCTTGGGCATTACTTTGGCTACCGATGCTTACGGTCCAATCGCCGACAATGCTGGCGGTAATGCCGAAATGAGCGGCCTTGAACCAGAAGTGCGTCAGCGCACCGATGCTCTGGATGCTCTCGGCAATACGACTGCTGCAACAGGTAAGGGCTTCGCCATCGGTTCGGCTGCTTTGACGGCTTTGGCTCTGTTGGCTTCATACGTTGAAGAAATCAAGATTGCTTTGGTGCGCGTTGGTGAAACGACACTTCAAATCGGTGAGGATTTCGTTGATACCGCTTCGGCTACTTTAGTCGATTTCATGAATTATTATAATGTGAACCTGATGAACCCAATCGTTTTGGTTGGCGTGTTCATTGGTGCCATGATGGCTTTCGTTTTCTGCGGCCTGACCATGAATGCCGTTGGCCGTGCTGCCCAGAAGATGGTTGAAGAAGTGCGTCGTCAGTTCAGCACCATCAAGGGTATCCTTGAAGGCAAGGCCGAGCCTGACTACGAGCGTTGCGTGGCCATTTCCACAAAGGGCGCTCAGCACGAAATGCTGCTGCCTTCAATTCTGGCTATCGTCGTTCCTATTCTCACAGGTCTTATCCTTGGTGTGGCTGGTGTGCTTGGTCTTCTGATTGGCGGTCTGTCGGCTGGTTTCGTTCTGGCAGTCTTCATGGCTAACTCAGGCGGTGCTTGGGACAATGCCAAGAAGTATGTTGAAGAAGGTAATTTCGGCGGCAAAGGTTCCGATTGCCACAAGGCAACCGTGGTCGGTGACACCGTTGGCGACCCATTCAAAGACACGTCAGGTCCTTCACTGAACATTCTTATCAAGCTGATGAGCATGGTCTCCATCGTTATGGCTGGCTTGACCGTAAGCTGTCACTTGCTGTAATGATTTTTATCCGAATATTAAAAGGTGGCCGGATGGTCACCTTTTTTTGTTGATAAAAGCACCGCTTTGTTTCAAGAAAAAGTTTGTGTCTTTGATTTGAACCTTTTTTGTCTCCAGATTTTTATATTTATCAACTTTTTGGTTTATTCTGGTTTACATTTCCTTCACATCCACAATGCCATCGCGGTTGCAGGCCAATGTAATGTGCTTGTATTCGGTCTGCCCTTCAAACGTGCATTGGATTACAAAATGAATGTAATACACTTTCTTCCCGATGATTTCGGAATAGTTGGTGTCTTCCCATGAGGCTTGCAATGGGATGTTGGGGTTATCCATTTTGCGCAGGAATTCCGTAATGTTGAAGCGAATGTGGTCATTGATGCCGTTGAGTGGGTAAGGGCTTGCCTTGGCAAGTTGGTCGCGGTGCAACTGCACTTTCTTTCGGTAAAGGATGATTTTTTCGTCGTTGCCGCTCACCATACTGAAAAGCTGGGTGCGTTGCCGCGTCTTGAGCACTTCTTCGGGTACTTTGTCGCCTTCAACGAAATCGAAGCTGTCTTTGGTCCAACCGATTTTCTGCTTGTTGATGCGGAAAACGGTTTTCGTATCATAAATTTTCTGGCTGAGATGTTTTGCGAAAATCATTCGCAGCCAGTCCTTTAGCCTGTCCTTGAACATATAGCTGATGACCAAGGCGACTAAAAATGGGAAAGTGAAATTACCGTATTTCTGCTGGAAAAAGAACGAGGTGACGGTGGCGAAAATCATGGCGATGCCGGCTGCTGCACTGTAGAAAATCTGCTCGATGAGAAAGGTGTTGTGGCTTTTGTTGGCCTGAAGGAAAAGGTCGCTCTCGGCGAATTTTTTCAGCAGGCTGGCATGGTAGACGAAACGACCGTTGCCGTCTTCGCTTTCGCGATGTATGCGAAGGTAGTTTCGTGCGTTTTTGTATTCTTTTTCAGCGATAAGTACCTTTTTGAAAATCGGTTCAAGTTGTTGGTATTCAGTTTGATGTCTAAGGCGGATAAACTCGCGCAACCTATAGCCGTATTGCTCCATGATGTTGCTCAAAAACTCATCGCCGTAGCGGAAGGCTTGCAGAATCTGTTGGTCAGTCTTTTCATCAAGCTGGTCTTTAAGGTTGCGGAATTTTAAAAGAACTTTTGACGCATCATTCAGGAAATCAATTGTTTGTGAACATAGATTTGAATCTTTGCTTTTTGTAATGGTGTTGTAGGCTTCGCGTGTCGAGCTTTTCGAAATGGCGCAATACATTTTGACGGCATGAAGCAAAGTGTCATGGTTTTCGGCATCGGCTTGAATTTCCTTGATGTTTGTCTCAAGCAACTGGTAGGGAAGAAGCGTGTCGTTGTTGGCCAAATCGTGTAATAGGTAGCTCGGGGTGATGAGCCTCACGCCCGACTTGATGTCGCGATAGAAATTCTCTTTCGGATATTTGCTTTTGTTGATGTCGAGACTGTTGGGCACGAAAATCCAGGTATTCATTACGAAATCGTTGACATTCAGAATGTTCTGATTTTTCTTCGCAATGAAACCGACTTTAAACTCCAAGGTGAATTTGTCGTGTATTTTAGTCTGTAAATCAATCATGCGTGGGCTTGTTATTGGTTTTCGGTTATCAGTTATCTATTGAAACTTTGGAACTCTGAAACGTCCCTTCGACAAACTCAGGGAGCTATTTTTCACCTTTCCACTTAAATACTTTCCACATTAACGTTTTCTCACCGATATTGTTCGTCAAGATTGAATTTTTCGGGGAACTTCGCTTTAATGTCCTTGTAGTAATCCCAAATTTCGGCCAAGTCTTTTTCGTAATTTCCCGATGGAATCATCACTTTATCGAAACCGCATCTTTTCTTTTGGAAATCTTCAAATCCTAAGACGATGGGTTGTTTTGCGCCTTCGGCAATGAAATAGAAACCGCGTTTCCATTGGTTGACTTTCTTGCGCGTGGCTTCGGGACAGATGACCAGAAACACTTCATCGTTCTTGCTGAACATGTTAATCATTTGCTCAACGAGGTTGTTGCGATGGCCACGATTGACTGGAACTGCACCGAGTTTCAGCAGCAAACCTCTGATAATCGGATATTTAAAAAACTCGGCTTTCATCATCATTTTGAAATGCAGTCCTTGCGACCAGAAAAAAGCCCACCCGACGAAAAAATCCTCGATGGAAGTGTGCGGCGCAACAATGCAGACGCATTTGCGGATGTCATTGGGTATGGAGTTGACGGCTTTCCAGCCGCCAACCCATAATCCAAATTTTCCTATTGCTTTTCTGATGCTCATTACCAGATCTTTGCGCGGTTTTCAGGAGCAATATACATCTTGTCGCCTTCGACACATTCAAATGCTTCGTAGAAGTGAGGCATGCTGCCGAGTGCGCGGTTGACACGGGCTTCCGCCGGTGAGTGTACGTCTTCCTTGATACGGCGTTCGAGGGCCTTGTCGCGGATGTTGTTACGCCAGATGGTGCCATAGCTGATGAAGAAACGCTGGGCAGGGGTGAAGTTGTCGATGCTTTCGTTGCGCTGTGCTTCTTCGGTCATCTGGTAAGCGTCCCAAGCGATGTTCAGGCCGCCGAGGTCAGCGATATTTTCGCCAAGGGTGAGTTCGCCATTGATGTGATTGCCACGGAGTTCGAATTCGTTGAAAAGTTCGACGAGACGTTGCGTGCGTTCCTTGAAATTGGCGGCATCTTCTTCAGTCCACCAGTCGTTGAGATTGCCTTTTTCGTCGTATTTACGGCCTTGGTCATCGAAACCGTGAGTCATTTCGTGACCGATGACCACGCCAATGCCACCGTAGTTGACTGCATCGTCAGCATCTTGGCTGAAGAAAGGTGCTTGCAGAATGCCAGCTGGGAAAACGATTTCGTTCCTGTCAGGGCTGTAATAAGCGTTGACGGTTTGCGGAGGCATGAACCATTCTTCCTTGTCGACAGGTTTGCCGAGTTTGGCCATGTCTTTCTTGTTGTTGAAGACACAGGCATTGCAGATGTTCTGGAAGTATGATTCACTTGTTACGGTGTAATCACTGTAATCTTCCCATTTGTTTGGATAGCCGACTTTCACGTTCATGCAGTCCAGCTTGTGAAGGGCAAGGGCCTTGGTCTCGTCACACATCCAATCAAGGACTTTGATGCGTTCGCCGAGGGCGGTCTTCAGGTTGGCGACAAGGTCCTCCATTCTTTCCTTGGAGGCTGCCGGGAAATATTTCTCAACATAGATTTGGCCGATGGCTTCGCCCAGGCACTCTGATGTGGCATTGAGGATGCGACGCCAGCGCGGCTGCTGCACTTCCTGACCATAGAGATAGTTGCTGTAGAAATTAAAAGTTTCATTGTCGAGGTCGGAACTGAGTGCACTTGAACTTGCGCCGCCGTGCAGGAGTTTCCATTTCAAATAATCCTTGATGACTTGAAGGTCAGTGTTGAGGATGTTGCTGTTGAGGCCGACGATGAAATCGGGCATACCGACGTTGAGGCTGTCGAAAGCTGGGGCACCAAGAGCATTGAAATAGTCATCCCAATTGAAGACTGGTGACTTTGCTTGCAACTCAACGCGCGTCATTTTATTATAGGTGCGGTCTGGGTCGCGGCGTTCGACGCGGGTCAGTGATTTTTCGGCGAGACGGGTTTCAAAAGCAAGAATGTTGTTGGCCATGTTTGCAGCTGTTTCGGCATCGGTGCCAATGAGCTTGAACATGTTGGCAACGTGTTCAACATACTTTTCACGCATTTCCTTTGAGCTTTCGTCAAAGTAGTCGTCACGGTCAGGCAGGCTGAGGCCGCCTTGGTAAACGTGCATGATAACCATGTCGGCGTTTTTGTCGTCAGATCCGACTCCAGCGTGGAAGAAACCGCCGAAACCTTGCGTGTGCATATAGCCGATGAGTTCGGCCAAGTCGGCTTTGTCGGTGATGGCATCGACTTTTTCAAAGTATGGGAGCAGTTCGCTGTAGCCGCGTGCTTCGATGGCCACGGTGTCCATGCCTGCGTTGTAGAAGTCGCGGATTTTCTGTGCTACGCTGCCTTCGGCGGCGGTGCTGTCGTTGGAGACTTCGTTGATGATTTCCTGAATCTGCAACTCGTTGCGCTGGTCGAGTTCGGTGAATGCACCGTAGGTGGTGTATTCTTCAGGAATCGGGTTGTTTTGTAACCACTTGTTGTTGGCATAGCGGAAGAAGTCGTCTCCCGGCTTAATGCTCAAATCCATGTTGGCTGTGTCGATGGCGGGGACTTTGGTCTCAGCCGGCTCGTTGCCCTTCTGCGAGCAACCTGTTGCCACTGTGCATAAAATCATCATGGCTGCTAATGTTTTCTTCATTTGATTATAATTTAATTGAATTGTTTGTCGTTATTTTTAATTTGCGAAAGGTGCCGTTCGCAAGCTCACTTTGCCCTTCGCTCTGATAGACTGCCCTTTCAGGGCGGACGTGAGCTCTTTTCATCTTCACGGACGCACTCGGTGCATCCCAACTTTCCACTTTAAAACTTTTTCCTCTTTCCTCCTAATTCCTAACTCCTAACTTTATTACTTTCCACTTTAAAACTTTCCACTTTTCAAATTAAAGGTCTCCTTCAAGTTTGAGTTCCGCCTGCATCATGCGCAGCATCGGGTTGGCTTGCGCCATTTTCTCGAATTTGTCCTTGTCGGTATAAGCATCAATCTCGGCGGGCTTTTCCTGAACTTCTGGAATGAGTTTGTATTGATTGTTATGTAATGTGTTCTTTAAATGTGTTTTAAGGGCAACCATGCTATCGGTTTCGCGTTCGAAAAGCATGTTATCGACAGGAAAATGAATCTCGAAATTTGCTCCCAGAGTGGGTTTGTATTTTCCAATGCTGGCAGCAAAACTCGGTGAAACGTTTCTGTGTTTTTCCACAAAATCAGCCCATACTGTTTCTAATTGTGCTTGCGTGAAAGGATTGTTCCAAGTCTCTTCCGGACCTTCCTCTTTCTTTGCAGCTTGTTCCATGGCACCCATGATGGAAATGGAACTCCTGATGCCTCTCGGACGGGTTGCCGTTGTCGTAGGTTGCTGGCTTTGCGCTTGTGGTGCAGCAGTTGGTTGTGGAGCAGGCTGAGGTTGCTGAACGGGTTGCTGGTTCGCTGTCGGTTGCGGCGTATGTTGTTGCTGCTGAACGGGCTGAGCCATTGGCTGAGCTTGCGGTTGTGGTGTAGGTTGTTGGGTAACGGCAGGTCTTGCTTGCGGTTGTGATGGATTCATAGCAGGCCTCGCATTGTTCGTTGGTTCGGGCATGTTCAAGGCTTGCGAGCAGAGGGAACACATTTTTAACAAGGCAATTTCCAAATGCAGACGCTTGTTGTTGGCGCTGCGGTAATTGATGTCGCATTGGTTGTTGATGTCCAAGGCTCTCAAAAGGAATGGCATCTGGCAAACGGTGGCTTGCTGTATGTAGCGCTGCCGTAATTGTTCGCTGACTTCCAATAGTTGCACGGTGGCGGCATCCTTGCTCACCAAGAGGCTTCTCAAATGGTTGCCCAATCCGCTGATGAAATGCTGCGGTTCAAAGCCTTTGCTGATGATGTCGTTGAGCAGGAGCAGAATGTCGGTCGTGTTGCCTTGCAGAATGTCGTCGACGATTTTGAAATAATAGTCGTAATCCAGCACGTTGAGGTTCTCGATGACATCCTTGTAGGTGATGTTTTTGCCCGAGAAACTGACCATTTGGTCAAAAATGGAGAGTGCGTCGCGCAAGGCGCCATCGGCTTTCTGGGCGATGATGTTGAGGGCTTCGGGTTCGGCGGTGATGCCTTCGCTCGAAGCGACGAAAGCGAGATGCTTTGCAATGTCCTCAACGGTGATGCGCTTGAAGTCGAAAATCTGGCAACGTGAAAGAATGGTAGGAATGATTTTGTGTTTTTCGGTCGTGGCCAAAATGAATTTGGCATACGCGGGCGGCTCTTCCAAGGTTTTCAGGAAGGCGTTGAAAGCTGCCGACGAAAGCATGTGAACCTCGTCGATGATGTAGACCTTATACTGTCCGATTTGCGGGGGAATGCGCACCTGCTCGACAAGGCTTCTGATGTCTTCCACCGAGTTGTTTGATGCGGCATCGAGTTCGTAGATGTTGAATGAAGCGTTGTTGTTGAAGGCTTTGCACGATTCGCATTCGTTGCAGGCCTCAAGCGTTTCGGTCGGGTGGAGGCAGTTGATGGTCTTGGCCATGATACGGGCGCAAGTGGTTTTACCCACGCCGCGCGGACCGCAAAACAGGAAAGCCTGTGCCAAAGTGTTGTTGCGGATGGCGTTTTTCAGGGTCGATGTGATGGACTCTTGCCCCACGACAGTGTCAAAAGTCGCTGGTCTATACTTTCTTGCAGATACGACAAAATTCTCCATTTTTTTCAAATTAAAACTGACAAAAATACGATTTTTTCGTTATAATGTAGTCTCCTTATTAGAAAACATTGTTTCGTTGAAATTTTCTGCTACAAATATTATCAGATTGTGTCTCAACTAAAAAAAAGTTGTAATTTTACCCACGAATTAAATGTGATAATTATGGTCAAGGAAGAAGAATCGGTGCTGACTTTGGAAGACGAACAGATTGATAATGAGAAAAGTCTGCTCCTGCATAACGACGATTACAACACTTTCGAATATGTCATCGACACTTTGATGAAAGTTTGCGGACATACTTTTGAACAGGCCGAAACTTGCGCCTGGATTACGCATTACAAAGGCAAATGCGCCATCAAACACGGCAGCTTCGATGAGTTGAAACCTTATTACGATGCCATGTGCGACCATCATCTTTATGTTAGTATTCAGTGATTTAGAATTTGTTAGTTATGGCGAATTATTCAGTTGAGGAATTAAGTGGCATTCAGCAAGCCTACGATAAAATGCTGGTTGACATTCATCCTTTTGTGAATGTTCCGGAGCATCTCGCCCTGATTGAGAAGGCTTACCGTTATTGTCTTGAAAAATATGATGGAAAATATCTGTTGTCGGGTAAGGCATCGGTCTTCCATCTGATTGAAATGGCGCGCATTGCGGTCGTTGAAGTTGGCTTGGGCTATATTTCTGTCGTCGGGGCTTTTCTGCATGATATAAATTTTAAGGAAGGCGTTGGCATTGATGAAATTGAGGCGCAATTCGGCAAGACGGTTGCCATAATCGTTGAAGGATACGGCAAGATTTCGGCTTTGAAGACGGAAAAAGTCGCCTACAATTCCGATAATTTCCGCACCTTGTTCCTTTCGCTGATTGAAGACATGCGCGTCGTGCTGCTGAAAGTGGTGCACCGCGTGTACGATGTGCGCAACCAGAACGATGTCGATGCCGACCGTCTGGACAAGTATTTCCACGAAATAAAATACATCTATATCCCTATCGTTCACCGACTTGGCTTATACAAGATTAAGGCCGAACTGGAACAGATGCTGATGCAGTACGAAAATCCTGAGATGTATGCCGAGATTGAACGTAAGATTCAGGAAACGGAAGGGACTTATCAGCAGACCATGGACGATTTTCTTGCGCCTATCACGCGAGGGTTGGATGTGGAGATGGACCGCGCGAAAAGGACGGGAAAATGCAAGTTCAGCTATACGATAAAATGGCGCTTGAAGTCGATTGCTTCAATTTATGCCAAGATGATTGCGCAGAATGTGCCGTTTGAGGAAGTCTACGATTTGCTGGCGGCGCGTGTCATCATAAATTGTGCCGAAAAGGACGAAATAGAGTGTTGCTGGATTGTTTATTCGGTGATTTCTAACCTTTACGAACCTAATCCCGACCGTTTGCGCGACTGGATTACCAAGCCGAAGGCATCGGGCTACGAATCGCTGCATACGACGGTGAAATACAACGACAAGCAGTGGGTCGAGGTGCAGATCCGTTCCACGCGCATGGATGAGATTGCCGAAACGGGTCAGGCGGCGCACTATTTATATAAAGGTGAACGAAACATATCCGAAGAATGGCTGATGAATGTGCGTGAGGTGCTTGAAAATCCGGGTTTGGTGTCGTTCGAAAATTCCTACAAGCGCATTGCAAAGGCCGATAAGATATTCATTTTCACGCCGGAAGGTGATTTGAAACAGTTGCCGGTTGGCTCAACCGTTTTGGATTTTGCCTACGAAATCCATACGCAAGTGGGCGAGACCTGCAATGGTGCCAAGGTGAATGGCCGCGTGGTGCCCATCCGTTATGTGCTGGGCAATGGCGACAAGGTGGAAATCATCACGAGCAAGAAACAGTCACCGCGTGCCGACTGGCTGAACTGCGTGGTCACGGAGAAAGCCAAAAACAGGATCCGCCGTTTCCTGATGGAGGAACAGCTGAAGGAGTCGGAACAGGGAAAAGGTATGCTGAACCGCCGCCTGAAGAATTGGAAAATTCCTGTCAACGAGGATGTCATCAGTCTGTTGGTGAAGGAATACAAATTGGAAAATGCCTTGCAGCTTTATCATCAGATTTCGACCGAACAGATTGACTTGGCGGATGTCAAGAAACTGTTGGAAACCAAATTGGCCGAGAAGGAAGCGCATCAAGACAAGGTGACGGTTGAATCGGTGACAAAAAAGGAAGAGCTGCAACATTCGGAAGAGTGTCTTTCGATTGGAAAAGACATTGATAATGTGAATTATAAGCTGGCCAAATGCTGCAACCCGATTCCTGGCGACAAGGTCTTTGGCTTTGTCACAAACGATGGCAACCTCACCTTGCACCGCATCAACTGCCCGAATGCCAAGAGCTTGCAGCAGCGCTACGGCTACCGCATCATTAATGTGAAATGGAATGGCGTTGAGAGTGGCATTTCACAGGCCACGATTCGTATTTACGGTCATGATGTGATGGGCTTGCTGGGCAAAATCACGAAAGTCATTTCCGAAGATTTGGAAGTGAACATGAAGAACATCGCTCTGAATTCCGACAAGGAAGGTTATTTTGATGGGAAAATCGTCGTTCAAATTCCTGATGTCGAATCACTTGAACAATTAATGAATCGTTTGGAAAGCATCGATGGCATTCTGGAAGTGACAAGAATTGATGAATAGTGAAATTGAACAACTGGACTAATCAACCTGTCTCAAAACAATCCGTTTGAGTTTCAATCCGATTGGCTCAAGCGGATTGTTTTTTTCGGCTTGTTCCAAAATGAAATCGTGCTCGCCTTTTCCAAGTTTCATTTTTCCGATGTAAGCCGTCTGATACATTCTGTCGACACCAGGAAGAATCCTTGTAAATTCCTGATTATCACAACGGAAAACGTATTTTTTTGCATCGTTTTCGGGTAAGTATTCGATAAAGACATCATAATCAGCCGTTTCCGAAACCGCAATTTTCCACGATTTCCATGAATCGGCTTGGGTTGTCATGTAGGTCGTGGCATCGAAAGCAGCGTGAGTGAGGCCGTTTTCATCGTTGAGAATGAAACAGTTGTCATTTTCTGAAATGATTTCCGCTTCGGGTTGCTTGACCGTAATCTTATCTAACGTGTCGGGATGGGCGGCGAGGTAAGTGCCAATGCCTCGCAAAACCGATTTTTCATAATCCAAGACACTGCCATCGCCTTTCGGACCGATGTTGAGTAGGAAAACGCCGCCATGACTGACTGTGCTGAATAATCTATCCAATTGTCTTTCAATTTGTTGATTAATGTCTGGGCGCGTTATCCACGATTTGTAGCCCCATGAAGCGTAAAGCGATGCCGGATTGTCCCAAAAGACATCAGTGTAACCGACCACATCGCCATTGTCGGGCAAGGTGAGGTAATCGCCGTAATTGTTCATGATACGTCCGCTGATAAGGCATTGAGGCTGAAGTGTTTTCACCGTTTCGCGGAAACGTTGGCTTTGTTCGGCTGTCGGTAATCCCATATCGAACCAAATGGTTTCAATTTCGCCGTAATTTGTCAGTAATTCAGTGAGTTGGCTCACGATATAATCTTCCAGTTCGGGCGTGATGATTTCCAATGGTGAGTAAACCTGATTGACAAATTCGGTGCAGTCGGTCGTGGTGTCGGGTTCCATTCGGGCGATGCCTTTTGGAAAATGCCAGTCGGGGAGTGAGTAATATAAGCCGAGTTTCATGTCATACTTTTTGCAGGCTTCGGCCAATTCCGCCAAGACATCTCTGCCAAATGGCGTAAAGTCAACTATGTTGTAATCAGTGGTTTGCGTTTTGAACATGCAGAATCCGTCGTGATGTTTCGTCGTGAACACGATGTATTTCATGCCGGCATCTTTCGCCAGTTTCACAATCGTGTCGGCATTCCATTCAGTCGGATTAAATTGATGTGCAACTTCCTCATAATCAACAATCGGAATCCTTGCATGGTTCATGATTTGTTCGGCATAATAAGGTATCTGTTTGCCTTGCCAAACGCCGCCCAATTCGGAATAAATGCCGAAATGCACGAACATTCCAAAGTGAGAATTGCGCCATTCGACAAGCTCGTTTTGCGTAACCGTATCGTTTTCAATGGTTTCAGTTGGCCCGTTTGATGTGTTGGTGCATGATGCAAGCAAAATCAAAGCTAAAATTATCAGATTTATGTTTCTCATTTTATAATGATTTTTCATGCAAAAATAAGCCAAAAACATCATTTTTCTGTTTTTTGTTTGATTTTTCAATGCAACATTTTTTGAATTACTTTGATTAGTAGGTTATTTTACTATTTTTGCACGGAAATAATTATTCACACAAACAACATTTTATGAAAAGGTTTATTTTTACCATAAGTTTATTACTTTCAATTTGTTACGCACAAGCGCAATGGTCATTTCAGACCTATGGCGAATTTGACCACGACCGTACGATTGGTAACAGTGCGTCTTTGGCTTTGAAGTGCAATTATCGGTTTGCCGACAACTTCCAGATGGGTGTCGGTTTGCAAGCTACAACCGCAAGCCGTTATTCCTTGAATTTGCTTTGGCAAGTCGATTTGCTGAAAGCGCAAAGTGGCACTCTCTATTTGGAAAACCGATACCTATACCGTTTGTTTCCAAAGTATAAGACTCAGGAATTCAATGCCTTGTTGGATTTGGGATGGCGCAACCGCCATTTCAATTTCCAGTTGGGATTGTTCAATCATTACATGGCTGAAATTCCGCTCCGTCAAGACGGCGGCATGGGCACGATTTTCGAGCCTATGAATGTCGCGTTTTGCATTGAGGGCAATTTGTTTGAGCAGTCGAATCCTTGGAATGTCGGTGCGCGTATTTCAAATTACCGCGATTTTGTCATGGAGCGCGTCACCTTGTTTTTTTATAGTCTGAATGGCTATTACGATTTTGAAAATGGTTTGCGCCTTACTGCTGAGGCAGGCTTGCATCCTGCTGGCGTTCTTAATCTTTCGGCGCAGCGAAACGGTGGCTTTGTAAATGTCGGATTAATTTGGAAACCTAAAAAATGAATACTATGAAAAAGAGAAACTTATACATTTTTGCCGCTGCAACATTCATGTTTTTTTCAGCAAGTTGCAACCGCCTGGATATTGCCGGAATGATTATCAACCGCAGCGATGTGGAAGATCGCGTGAACGATTGGTTAGATTATGATGAACAAAATGGCGAACCGGTCTTTGAAAATGTTCCCGACAATTATTGCATTTATTCTTGCTCTGATGCGCATTATTCTGATAGAGATGATATTACACCTCAAGGTGAAAACGACCGTGTGTTCAAATATGTCACGGCGGAACGCAATGACAGCACTGCAATTTTCTCCATTATTGCTGGTGATTTGGCAAATGAAAGCGGTGAAACCCCTTACAAGATGATTGAAAATGCGATTCGTTATAATGCTGAGAAACAGTTAAAAAACGATCCTTGCTTTGCGATTATCGGCAATCATGATGTTTATTTCGATTGTGCAAAGTTCTACAAGCAGCATTTTCACACTTCAACTTATTCGGTGACAGTGAAAACCGTAGGCGGTCATCAGGATTTGTTCATTTTTTTGGATTCCGGCAATGGCACCCATGGCAAGCGTCAGTTGGATTGGCTCAAGGAAAAACTCTCGCATCGCAACGAATATCGCAATTGCATTGTCGTAAGTCACAATTGGCTGTTCCGCACGAGTTACAATTACACAACGACACCGGCGGCCAATCTTCCTGAAGATGAGCAATATGATTTCATGGATTTGATGAGTGATAACAATGTTTCTCTGGTTGTCATGGGACATTTCCATGCTTGCGAGCAGCGTCAGTTCAATGGCGTTACCTACGTTATGACTGACAATTTGAATGAAGAAGATGACGATCCGAGTTACTTGATTGTGAATTGCGGTGAAAAACTGAGTTTCGAGTATAAGAATCTGTAATTTGTTTTTTGTTTGCAAAAAATTGTATTTTTGCCTGCATGAAAACGTTTTGGAAAAATGCTGAGTGTTGAGCAGTTTTTGCAATTGGTAGGAAAAGGTGAAGACTCACAGGTTGAGTTTAAGGTCAGTTTGCCGTCAAAGGTGCGCGAACTGGCGGAGGAGGTGTGTGGCTTGGCCAATGCAGAGGGCGGTTTTGTCTTTATTGGTGTTGATGATGATAATCAGATTGTTGGCGCGTCAATTGATAACGCAAAACGCTCGGCTGTCATTGATTCTTTGGGCGAAATCACGCCTCAGTTGCCGTTTGAGTTTTATCCTTTGGCTGTCGGAGGAATTGAGGTCTGGGTGGTTGAAGTGCCGAGGGGCAACAATTTGCCTTACATTTATTCGGGTAGCGTTTTTGTGCGTCAGGGGGCGACTTGCCGGAAATTGAGAAGCCGCGATGAAATGATGAATTTTTTCCGCGAATGTAATAGTTTGCATTTCGACAGTGCGCCTGTTTCCAATTTCGATTTGATGGCGGAATTAGATAAGGAGAATTTCTGCGTTTTTTGTCGCAAGGCGCGTATTTCCGATGATGTTGAGCCGTTGCAGGTTTTGCGCAATCTGAATGTTTTCGACACTCGTTCAGGCTGTCCCAAGGCTGGTGCTGTCATGTTTTTTGCAGAGCATCCTGAACACCGTTTCCCGCAGTCGTGGGTGCATTGTGTGCGTTTCAAGGGCAAGGAAAATGTGATGATTTTGGATGACAAGCGGTATTTCGGCCCGATTTATCAGCAGTATGTTCAGTCGCTTAACTGGCTGATTGACAAACTTGAATTGAGAATTGTCGTCGATGATGCGGGGCCACATAAGGAGATTCTTGAATTGCCTGAGGATGCTTTGCGTGAGGCTTTGGTGAATGCGCTCAGCCATCGTGATTATTATGAGGCTGGTGCTGTTGTTGTGATTTCCGTTTACGATGATAGGGTGGTGATTTCCAATCCGGGTGGTTTGTTGTCGGAGGTCGCTGATGATTTTGGCCATCGCAGTTTGTCGCGCAACCCGTTTGTTTTTGATATGTTTACGCGTATGCATTTGGTCGAGCAGGTGGGTTCGGGCATTCCGCGTATGTGTCGTTTGATGAATGATATGGGTCTTCCTGATCCTGTATTTAATACTAAGGGTATGTTTTCCATTATTTTTTCTAGGATGGAATCGGAAAATGACGGTGTAGAATTAAAAAATGAGGGCGTAGAAATAGAAAATGTCGGAATAAAATCCGAAAATGACGGCGTAGAACTGGAAAATGACGGTGTTGAATTAAAAAATGAGGGTGTAGAAATAGAAAATGTCGGAATGAAATCCGAAAATGAGGGTGTAGAATTGAAAAATGACGGTGTAGAAATAGAAAATGTCGGAATAAAATCCGAAAATGAGGGTGTAGAATTGAAAAATGACGATGTAGAAATAGAAAATGTCGGAATAAAATCTGAAAATGATGGTGTAGAACTGGAAAATGACGGCGTAGAAATAGAAAATGTCGGAATAAAATCCGAAAATGAGGGTGTAGGAATGAAAAATGACGGTGTGGAAATAGAAAATGTCGGAATAAAATCCGAAAATGAGGGTGTAGAAATAAAAAATGACGGTGTAGAGATAAAAATCAAACTTAATAAAACACAGTCGAATTTGCTTGAAATCTTATCTCGCAATGGTGTTTTTTCGGCAAAAGACTTGACGGAAATGTTGTCGGTGTCGTTGAGTACTGTTGAGCGTAACTTGTCGTTTTTGCAAAAGAATGGTTTCATTAAGCGTGAAGGTTCTGACCGTTATGGCAAGTGGATTGTCTTGAAGAAAAAATGATTGTCTTATGAAACTCTCCGTTTTAGTCCCGAAGCAGACCGATAGGTTGCGATATATTTTCGACTTGATGCTTGGCGATTTGTTAGGCATTGATTTTGAATTGTATACCAATCCGGAAAGGTTCGCATCGGTTGAAGGTCCGAAACTGAATTACGGTTGTGAAAGGGTAGGACAGGAGCCTCTGCAAAAGGCTGTGAATCTGCTTTTTGAACGCAATATTGTGGAACAGGACCTCAAAACCATAGATTTTGAGGGCACTAAAGCGCTGTTCCCCGTTTACGGCAAGGATAATCTGCTGCCTTTCGATTTTTTTGCGGCTTCGTTTTATTTGGTCTCGCGTTATGAGGAATATCTGCCTCATGTGAGCGATAAGTTTGGCCGTTTCAAGGCTGAATCGACCTGGATGTTCGAGAATGGCATGTTGCAAAAGCCTTTGGTGAACATCTGGACGATGAAATTAGGCGAAAGACTGCAATCACAATATCCTGAATTACAGCTAAAAAAACGTAAATTCAGTTTTCTTCCGACATACGATGTTGATGCGGCGTGGGCCTATAAGCACAAGGGCTTTTTGCGCACTTCGGCATCTTTTCTGAAGAATTTGACCGCTCACGATTTTGATTTGATAAAGGAGCGTCATCAGGTGCTTTTCAGTCATCGGCGTGATCCTTTCGATTCATTCGACTTGCTTTTCGATTTGCAGAAAAAATACAGTTTGCACCCCATTTTCTTCATATTATGTGGCGATTACGACACTAACGACAAGAGCATTTCCATCCGCAACGATGCTTTTCAGGCCTTGATCAAACGCATTGGCGATTATGCCGATGTGGGCATTCATCCATCGTTTGCATCCTATCTCGATTCGGAGAAACTGCGTGTGGAATTGGAACGTCTTTCATCGGTGCTGAACCGCGATGTCACCAAGGGCCGTCAGCATTTCCTGAGAATGAATTTGCCACGCAGTTATCAGAAACTCATCGAGTTGGATGTTAAGGACGATTACACAATGGGTTTCGCATCGCAGGCAGGTTTCCGTGCTGGCATTGCCGATGCTTTTCCGTTTTTCGATTTGGAAAATGATGTCGTCACACCGCTTGTGGTGCATCCTTTCGCTTTGATGGACGGCACCATGCGCGACTACCTGAACCTGAATCTTGACGATTCGTTTGAGTTGGCTTGCCGTTTGGTGGACGAGGTGAAGGCAGTCAATGGGATATTCATCTATCTTACTCATAATGAAACGCTTGGTGGTGAAAAGCGTTGGGTCGGCTGGCCCGAAATGTATGAAAAACTGATTCAGTATTGCTTGAAATGAAATGATCAGGTATTTGCGCCATAACGAAATCGACAGGGAAAAATGGGACGCTTGCATCCACGACTCGGAAAATAGTCTGGTGTATGCCTACTCATGGTATTTGGATGTCATTCATCCCGATTGGGAAGCATTGGTGAAAGACGATTACACTGCCGTCATGCCGCTCACAGGGGGCCGGAAATTCGGTGTCAATTATCTGTTTCAGCCTTTTTTTGCACAACAGCTGGGCATTTTTTCGCCTGAATGTATGAATCTGAAAGACAATGAATTCATTGAAGCTATTCCCGCAAAATTCCGTTTTGTTGAAATCAGACTCAATGCCTTGAATGCTTTGCCGCCTGCGACAAATGGCGTGGAAAATCACACCAATATCCTGCTGTTCCTTGATGCGCCATACGAGTTCCTGCGAAACCATTATCACACCAACACGAAACGCAATCTGGCCAAGGCCGAAAACAATCATCTCCGTTTGGTGAAAAATATTGATATTAAGGATATTATCGATTTGTTCCGTGCCAATCGTGGAGCAAGTGTAAGCACTTGGGGCGATGCCGAATATGCGCGTCTGCAATGTCTTTCGGCTGTGGCTTTGCAACGGAATCGCGCTTTCACTTATGGCGTCGCAACTCCCGATTCCGATGAGTCCGATGAGATTGTGTGCGGTGCATTGTTCATGAAAAATAAAGGACGCATCACTTTTCTGTTTTCGGGCTGTGGCGAAAAAGGCAAGTCGCTGCAAGCCATGACTTTCCTTTTGGACAGCGTAATTCGCGAGTTTTGCAATGCACAGAACGTCCTCGATTTTGAAGGTTCCGATAATGCAAATCTGGCACGTTTTTACGAAGGTTTCGGTGGCGAAAATTTCGCATATTCGGGCTATTCTGTCAACAGAATGTCGTTTTTTGGACGTTCCTTGCTGCACATTTGGAAGAAAATTTAGGCATTTGGCACCAAATCTGCCTTTTGTTTACCTTTATTTATTATTTTTGGAGCCTAAAAACTCAAATCATGATGAAAGTAAACAACTTAGGCCTGCAAGACAGCGTTTTCAACCAGTTTTTGTCCGAAATCCGTGATGCTGAAATTCAGAAAGACCGTATGCGTTTCCGCCGCAATTTGGAACGTTTGGGCGAAATCATGGCTTACGAAATCAGCAAAACGCTTGAATATAAACAGATTGACGTGCCGACACAATTAGGCATCAAGGAAATGCGTGTGCTGAAAGAGCAACCCGTCATTGCCACGATTCTGCGTGCCGGACTACCATTTCACAATGGTATTCTGAGCGTGTTCGACCGTGCCGACAACGCTTTCATTGCCGCCTATCGCAAATACGACAAGAACGAGGATTTTGAAATCAAGGTGGAATATTATTCCACGCCTGACATTGATGGCCGCACTTTGATTCTTTGCGACCCGATGCTGGCAACGGGCGAATCGTTAGTGAAGACATTACGCGGTTTGCTGAACGATGAAATGCAGCCGAAACACATACACATTGTGGTGGCCATTGCCAGTTCCGAAGGACTGGAATATGTGAAACGTATGCTTTCGCGTATGCCAGTGACGCTTTGGGTTGGTGCTGTGGATGAGGAACTTACGGCTCATGCTTACATTGTTCCTGGACTTGGCGATGCCGGCGATTTGGCTTTTGGCGAAAAAATGTAATGTGACAGTTCCTCTCCAAATCTTTATATCTTAAATCTTTAAATTTTAAATCTTAAATCCTTAAATTACCCCACACATGGTAAAAATAAAACGCGACGGTTTTGGATCAAAATTCGGTATTATTGCTGCTGCGGCTGGATCGGCAGTAGGTTTGGGAAACATTTACCGCTTTCCTTGCGAATTGGGCGATAATGGCGGCGCCGCTTTCCTATTGGTTTACCTTATCATCGTGCTGGTTCTGGGCGTTCCGGTGATGCTTTCCGAATTGGTCATCGGGCGCCGCTCGCAATCCGATGCAGTCGGTTCGTTCAAGAAACTGGCACCCAAAACGGCTTGGCCTATAGTAGGTTACATGGGAGTTGCCTGCGGTTTCATCATTTTGTCATTCTATTCGACGATTTCAGGCTGGACTTTGGAATATATCTACAAGTCATTGATAAACGGCTTCCAAGGAAAGGATTTGACCATTTTGGAACAAGAGTTTTCCGATTTTCACAACATGGGTTGGAAAAACGTGATGTGGCAAGGGATTTTCATCTTTTTGACAGGTTTTGTCGTTTTCAAAGGCATTAAGAAAGGCATTGAAAAATATTCCAAGATACTGATGCCCATGCTGTTACTGATGTTGATAGTTTTGGCCATTCGTTCCGTTACCTTGCCTGGTGCAAAAGATGGCCTTTCCTTCCTTTTCCATCCCGATTTTTCAAAAATCAATGGTGAAGTGCTCATCAGTGCGCTCGGTCAGGTGTTTTTCTCGCTGAGTGTGGGCATGGGTGCTTTAATAACTTACGGCTCGTATATTCAAAAGAATGATAATCTGACTACTACGGCCTTGTCGGTGACGTTATCTGATACTTTGGTTGCAATTTTGGCGGGTATCGTCATATTTCCGGCAGCCTTCTCGTTTGGCATTCAGCCCGAGGCTGGTATGGGACTGGTGTTCAATACTTTGCCTCTGATTTTCAACCAAATGGCTGGAGGTTATCTTTTCTGCCTGATTTTCTTTGTCTTGCTGGCTGTTGCGGCTTTGACTTCGACGATTTCTCTGCTTGAAGTGATGGTGGCCTATCTGGTTGAAGAAGTGCATATTCAGCGCAAATGGGCTACGGTCTTTGCTTGCGTGGCAACCATGAGCCTGGGCGTTTTCGCCTCTTTGAGCCTGATGGACAATACGCCGTTTTCGGTTGGCGGAAAAACGTTTTTCGATGGCCTTGATTTCCTGTCTTCCAACATTTTACTTCCGATTGGCGGCTTCTTGATTGTGATTTTTGTGGGCTGGTATCTGGGCAAAAAGAAATTCTATGATGAAATCACCAACGAAGGTAAACTGAAAATGCGCATTAAGCCGGTTATCCTGTTCATTATCAAGTTTGTGGCTCCTTTGGCCATTGCCTTGATTTTCGTCAGTGGTTTGGGGCTGTTCAAATAATGCTGTCATGGACGAATTTAACGATGGTTTTCTGAGATTTAGCAAAGGCGAGCGTGTTGCCATCATTTCGTTGGCTGCCGCAATTGTCATTCTAATAGTGTTAAGTATTTGGAAACCATTTCATCAGGAAACAGGACCATACGGATTTCATGCCTTGGATTCATTGATTGCGGCGCGCCAAAATGCCATGGATGCGCAAACAGAGAAACCGACTTCGGAGGTTGTTGCCGATGAACCGCATTTGACGCCTTTTCCATTCAATCCCAACGGTTTACCAGAGGAAGAATGGCGCAAAATGGGTTTGACCGACCGTCAGATACGCACCATCAAGAATTATGAGGCAAAAGGAGGCAAGTTTTACTCGAAAAACGATGTCAAGAAAATGTATTCGATTAGCGATGAAGAGTATGCGGAACTGGAGCCTTTCATCGTCATTCCGCCTATGAACCGCAGCATTTACGACCACTCAAACCGCCAATACGATGATAAAGGTAATGCCGAAAAAGAATCGAAACCGACTGAAACAAAGGTGATTGCAATGGTTGAAATCAACGCTGCCGATTCGGCTTTGTTCGGACAGTTGCCAAAAGTCAGTCCGTATTTGGCAGCCCGAATCGTGACTTATCGCAATAAGTTGGGCGGATTCCTGAATTTGGAACAATTGTTGGAAGTGAAAGGCATGGATTCGGTGCATTATCAGGCCGTTTTGCCGTATCTGCAATTCCAATCCGTTGAAACAAAGAAAGTTGACATCAACCGCGATGATTTCAAGACACTGGTCAATCATCCATATCTGGATTATGATAAGGTGAAGGCCATTTTCAAGCACCGCGACACAAAGGGCATGATTAAGAACTGGGCGCAATTGCAAACTGTGACGAAAAATGCCGGAGAACTAAACCCAATGTTGGAATCGTATGTTAAGTTTTAATTTATAGAAAAATGAAAAGAATACTATTTTTATTTTTGTTTGTTTCAGTTTTGCCTTATACAAAGGTTTGGGCTGATGAGTATGATTTTTATCTGGAATGTGAGACAGGGCAAACATTATATTATGGAATTATTGATGATTTTGACCATAATTGGGTCTCGGTTGTCCGCCCTTCGGATAACTGGGTCGGGTATGAAAAACCAGCAGGAGAGATGCTGATTCCTTCTTCAGTGCAATACAATGGCGTGACATATTCGGTGGTTCGGATAGGATATTATGCTTTTATGAATTGCACAGATTTGACAGGTTCGCTCATACTTCCGCCAACAATAAGAGATATTGGTGATTCGGCTTTTAAAGATTGTTCGGGCTTTAACGGCACGTTGACCTTGCCGAGTTCTATTGTGGGAATTGATTGTGAAGCGTTTTCGGGATGTTCGGGTTTTACTGGTGCTTTGGTGATTCCTGAAAATCTGAATTATATACAAGGAGAGTCGTTTTTGAATTGCAGCGGTTTTACCAGCCTTACCTTGCCACAGACTATGGAGGGCATTGGCTTTAATGCCTTTCAAGGTTGCTCTGGTTTTACTGGCACTTTGACGCTATCGGAAGGATTGTTTGAAATCGATAACGAAGCGTTTGAAGGCTGTAGTGGTTTTACAGGTCCGTTGATTATTCCAAATGGAGTGAAATATATCGAATCGTCAGCGTTTCAGAACTGCTCTGGTTTCACAAGTCTTTCCTTACCTCCGTTTTTGAGTAGGTTAGGAACACGATGTTTCTATAATTGTTCAGGAATGATAGGGGAATTAGTGTTACCGGAAGGCTCTTACGATGTTGAATATTATGCTTTTAAAAATTGTTCGGGTTTTACGGGACTTTCCATTTTGTGCAATCTTTATGAAATCCAATCTGGTGTTTTCGCTGGCTGTACAGGACTTCAGGGTGAGTTGCATTTGCCGAATACAGTCACCAGAATTGATGATGAGGCATTTATGAACTGTTCAGGCCTCGAAATTCCATCTGGTTTTCCTGCATCCTTGGAAAGCATAGGCCGAAGGGCTTTTAAGGGCTGTGTCAGTTTTGCAGGCGAATTGGTTCTGCCAGAACATCTTACTTCCATTTGGGACGAGGCTTTCAGCGGTTGCACGGGTCTGTCGGGACAGTTGGTGTTGCCTACAGCTTTGAAAAAGGTGCTTGGAAAAGCCTTTTTGAATTGCCCGTTCTCTGAAATTTATGTCAAATCGCATATTCCACCTGAAATTGTGGAAGATTCTTTTGAGGGTATGCCTTTCGATATTCCTGTTCATGTGGAGTGTGGTATCGTGTACCTGTATCAGCATCATCCTTATTGGCATGTGTTTGAACGGATTTCAGGAGAGTTTGTGTATGAGTTTTTGGCAACATCAAGTCATGAAGCATGGGGAACTGTCACGATTCAGCATGAGCCTGATTGTCAGGATGACCAAGCAGTGTTGCTGGCTGAGCCTAACGATGGCATGAGGTTTTCGCATTGGACAAAAAACGGAAGCATTGTCTCAAGGAATCCTCAATTGTTCATCACTGTCGATGAAAATATAGAAGTTGTCGGTCATTTTGTTCCGGCGAAAGGTGAAAAAGATGCAGTTGTTCAACCGTAAAACATAATGAAAGTGTCATGAAGAGTTTATTTGTTACTGTATTGCTGTCAGTCGTGTTTTTCGTGGATGCTTACGCCTACGATTTTTCGGCAGCGTGCCCTACGGGTCAGGTCTTATATTATAGCATCATCGATGCTGAACATCATTATGTCTCCATTGAATGTCCGAATTTCAGTTATTATGCGCCATGGCAGGGATTTGACAAGCCTATGGGCGATGTCGAGATTCCATCAACAGTTTTTTTTCAAGGAACGGCTTATACTGTGACGGCAATCGGCGACCATGCTTTTTATAGTTGTGAACAATTGAATTCAGTTTCGATGCCGCCTACGGTGAAACGAGTCGGGGAGGAGGCATTCCAAAGTGACAGTGCATTGGCTACTGTTGAATTTGGTGAGAATTTGCATTACATTGGAGAACATGCTTTCGCGTATAGCGGAATTGCCGGTCATCTTGAAATCAATGTCGATACTTTGGATAAGCAGGCTTTTTTTTCATGCCATTCGTTGTCGTCTTTGCATATTGGCGATAGGGTGAAACGTATTGATGATTGGGCTTTCAAATATTGCGCCTTGAGCGGTTCAATCACCATACCCGAAACTCTGGAAGAGATTGGCGGCGGTGTGTTCGATAACACTTTCGACACGTTGTATTATAACGCCATAGATTGCCATAATGTTGGCAACTATGGAGATAGTCCATTTGATTATTGTGATAATTTGCAGAAGGTCATTTTCGGTGATAATGTCAAGCGCATTCCGCAGAACTTGTTGAAAAACCTTAGTAACCTGACAGGCAGTTTTGATTTGCCGGAATCCTTGGAAGTGATTGAAGTTTCTGCTTTTTGGGGCTGCTCTGGCCTGACAGGACCGCTTCGTTTTCCGCCTCATCTCGTCAGCGTTGGGAATTCTGCTTTTTCCGGATGTGTTGGAATTACGGAAATTGTGTTTTCTGAGAGTATGCGCGAGTTGGGAGACTATGTCTTCAAAAACTGTCATGGCTTACATTCTGTAACGCTTCCCAGTTATCTTGAATACGTTGGGTCGAGTGTGTTTTATGCTTGCAATGCGATAGAAACAGCCGTATATGATGTCGTTTATAACAGCCGCGACAATAGCGGTGATGTTTTCGATATGTGTTACGCATTAACGGAATTGACCATCGGTGAAAATGTCAGGTATTTCGAAGGATCGATTGCTTCTGCCTGTAATGCATTATCAACAGTGAACTATAATGCAATCAACTGTATGTCAGCAGATCCCGTTGTCTGGTATTGTGATGGCGTTTCGGTAATCAATGTGGGTGGCAATGTGCGTCGTATTCCGGACAAAGCATTTGAGGAATGTAATTTTCAGACGCTCAATATGCCTGAAGGCGTTTTGCACATCGGCGAAAAAAGTTTTTATTTTTGCAATAATGTGACTGAATTGGAAATTCCAAATTCGGTGCGTACGATTGGCAAAGATGCTTTTACGGAATGTACAAGTTTGCGTCGTTGTGTCATAGGCAATGGGGTGGAGTCTATTCCTTCGGGAACCTTTTCCTATTGCTCAAATTTAACCGAGGTGGTTATTGGCAGCCGAGTGGGTAATATGGCAACAGATATTTTCACTTATTGTGACGAACTGACCGACATTTATGTCAAGTCAATCTATCCGCCATATATCCAAAGTTGTTTTTTCTATAATCCTTCTCCTTACACAATTCACGTTCCTTGCGAGGCGGAAGCAATCTATCGTAACACTTTGGGCTGGAGCGAATTTTCGCATTACGAATCGGTCTCCCCAGAGGTTTCGGTCGCTTCAAATAATATTACTTCGGGTGTGGCTGAAATCCTCAGGCAGCCTTCGTGCAATGATGTCTTGTCCATAGTGAAAGCCACTCCTGTTGAAGATGCCGAGTTTGTGGGCTGGTATAATGGCGCACTTTGTGTCTCGGAGGAACCGATTTATAGTTTCGATGCTCCTGAAGATGTGGCACTTGTAGCCCGTTTCAGTGCGCCTTGGGATCAACTGAATGAACTTGAAACGGAATCCGTGAAAGTATTCCCTAATCCTGTTACGAATGTCTTGCATATTGATGATGACGAAATTCTTTCCATTGAATTGTTTGATTTACAGGGAAGATGCATGAAAAAGGTGAGGAATGTAGCCCAAGAAACGAATATCGTTGATGTTTCGAGTCTTCTTTCAGGCTTATATTTGGTGAGAATCATTGACCGAAATGGCAGCGTGACAATGCAGAAAATCGTAAAGAATTAGTTTTGTTGGCAGTTGCTGTAAAAAACTAAACTGAAATGAAAAAATTTGGATTAATCTTAATATTACTGTTGGCTTTGACAATTCCATCGAAAGCCGCCTACATTCTTATCCCGATGGACAACACCCAGACCAATCACCTGAAGGCGTATGGCGTGGCTTATTGGGTCTTGCAACGCGAGGTGGAAATCAGCTGGTTGTTGAACTACAAAGGCGGGAGTTATCTGATTCCGTATCACGAAATGTTTGAGCGCGAGTGCAAGATGCGCAGCGTCAGCTATCAGGTCATTGCTGATGCGCAGGCCGATGCAATCCTGGCCGAAATCGCTGATCCTGGCGTGAACATGGACGAGATGAAGTTACAGAAAGTGCCGCGCATTGCGGTCTATGCACCGAAAAACAATCTGCCTTGGGACGATGCCGTGACCATGGTGCTGACCTATGCAGAAATACCTTACGATGTGGTTTACGATGATGAAGTCTTGCAAGGCGTATTGCCTACCTACGACTGGCTGCATTTGCATCACGAGGATTTCACGGGACAATATGGCAAATTCTGGTCGCGCTACCGCAATTATCCTTGGTATCAGGAAGATGTGCGCTTACAGGAGGAAACGGCACACCGATGGGGTTTCCAGAAAGTGTCGCAACTGAAACTAGCTGTGGCGAAGAAAATCCGTGAGTTTGTGGCAGGTGGCGGTTACATGTTTGCCATGTGTTCTGCCCCCGACAGTTTCGATGTGGCTCTTGCTGCCGATGGTCTCGACATCTGCGATTACATGTTCGATGGCGACCCGATTCATGCCGGCGATACCAAACGCTTGAATTATGATAATTGCTTCGCATTCACCGATTTCACTATCTCGACAAATCCTCAGGAATACGAAATTTCCAATATTGATGTCACTGAAGGCCGCAGCCGTATGGTGCAGGAACAGAACGACTATTTCCTGCTTTTCGATTTCTCCGCCAAGTGGGATCCTGTGCCAACCATGCTCACGCAATGCCACGAAAGGCTGATTAAGGGTTTCATGGGACAGACAACGGCTTTCAACAAGGCATACGTCAAACCTTCGGTCATCGTTTTGGGCGATAATGCCGCATTGAATGAGGACCGTTACATTCATGGTAATTTCGGCAACGGTTTCTGGACTTTTTTCGGCGGCCACGACCCCGAGGACTACCGCCACATTGTCGGCGACCCGCCAACGGAATTGGAAATGCACACCAATTCACCAGGCTTCAGGTTGATTCTGAACAATATTTTGTTTCCTGCGGCTAAGAAAAAAGAACAGAAGACGTGATTTTGATTTGTTTTTTTGTCAGAAGAAAAATCAAGCATGATGAAGGAGAACGAGACGAATAAGATATCCATACGTTTTTATAACGACCGCGAAGTCAGGGCTGTGTGGGATGCAGGAAAACAGCAGTGGTTTTTCTCGGTACTGGATGTCATTGGTGCCATCAATCAGCAAGATGACTATGCTAAGAATCGTAACTATTGGAAGTATCTGAAAACGAAACTCAAACGCGAACAACCTGAGTTGGTTAGTGCCACTAACCAACTGAAGTTGAGGGCTGTGGATGGCAAAAGATATGCCACCGATACGCTCAATGCTGATGGCGTTGCTCAATTGGCAAGAAGCATCAACAATGCAAGGGCAATCCAATTCCTTGATTGGCTCACATATAGCGACAATACCATCGATGGCCAGAGTAGGAAGAAGGCTTACACGCTTTTCGAGAGCAATATGCTGGATTCCATTCCCGTTGGTACGGTGCAAGGATTGCAACAAATTCACGCCTATCTCTTTGGAGGTCTGTATGATTTTGCAGGACAAATACGGCAAAAAACGATTTGGAAAGATGGCACTTTGTTTTGCCGAGCCGAATATCTCCATGAGAATCTCAGGAAAATAGAACAGATGCCGGAAAATACTTTCGATGAAATCATGGACAAATATGTGGAGATGAATGTGGCGCATCCATTCATGGAGGGCAATGGACGCAGCACCCGTATCTGGCTTGACCTGATTTTCAAAAAAAATCTGAAGCAGTGTGTGGACTGGAGCCGAATTGACAAGAAAGACTATCTTGCTGCCATGAAGGCAAGTACAACCAATGCACAACCCATTAAGAACTTGATTCAAAAGGCTTTGACTGACGACATCAATAGTCGCGAGATATTTATGAAAGGCATTGATTATTCATATTATTATGAGCAGGCTGATGAAGCATGAAACGCGACATGGATTTTTGCTAAGTAACCCTTAAATAATAAGTTGTAACAAATCTATACATTAGCCATTGTTTTCCTGTTGAACGCAAATTGCCACAAATTTTTCATAAATTAATGTGAATTAACTGATATACTTCTAATTATGGTTTATATTTATGATTCATTGACGAAAATTTGCGTTTAGCGAAGCGAAAAAACAGTTATTACCATTACAGGTTGTTTTTTTAATTATCACTAACACAAAATCCATCGAAATTTATGTTGGTCACTATTGATAAAATTCCTATTTTTGACCCCTTATTAAGAAACATCAAACTTATAACTATGAAAAGACATTTACTCTTCTTGATTATCGCCCTTTTGGGTGTGAGCATAGCTCAGGCAAAACCTGTCGATGTTGCTAAGGCTCAACGTCTTGCAACAAGTTTTGCAAAACATCATTCGGGCCTTTCGCGTTCGGCTGACGAGGCAGTTTTGTCGTACACGCTCCGGGGCACTAACGGCATGGCCACGATGTACGCCTTCAACGTTGGCAATGGTTTTGTGATCATTGCCGCCGACGATTGCGCACGTCCCGTTTTGGCTTATTCCGATGAAAGCGCTTTCGATTACGAAAACGGTCCGGAAAACATGAAGTGTTTCCTTGGTGAAATTTCCGAAAGCATTGCTCAGGCCGTTCAGGCAGGCAGCCATGCTTCTGCCGACATTGCCGCACAATGGAAACAGCTTGAAAACTATGGCAACATTTCGCGTGGCAGCAACGTTCCTGTGGTTGGCCCGTTGATTCAGACCAAATGGAATCAGTCGCCATTGTACAACAGATATTGCCCTCCCGGGACACCTACTGGCTGCGTGGCAACTGCTATGGCCCAAATCATGAAGTATTGGAATTATCCGGCACAAGGCACTGGCTCACACAGTTATATGCATCCTGTTTATGGCGAGCAGTCGGCTGATTTTGGCGGAACCACTTACAATTGGGACATCATGCCTATGTCATTGGGCAACCAGTCGACAGATGAAGAAATCGATGCCGTGGCAATTCTGTCGTATCATTGCGGTGTGGCCGTCGACATGGATTATGCTACCGATGGCAGCGGTGCTCAATCGCCAGCTGTGCCAGGCGACATGGCGACATATTTCAGCTATGCTCCTGAAGCACGTTATGTTGAAAAGGGTGGTACACCGACAAGAGTTTGGGAAGATATGCTCCGTGCAAATTTGGACCAGAATATGCCGATTTATTACTCGGGCTATGCAGGTGCCGACGGTGGTCATGCTTTTATTTGCGACGGTTATGACGTTGATTATCTTTTCCATTTCAATTGGGGTTGGGGCGGCGCCAGTAACGGTTATTTTGTCATCGATGGCGATGATTTTGAATACAGCAGCGGCCAGGGTGTCATCCTTGACATGGCTCCGAAAGATTTGTATTCGGCAATGCCTGTGGCACCTGACACATTGGTTATCACTGTTGAAAACGATGAATCCCTGTTTGGAACGCTTTCTTGGGTCAATCCGACGGTGACGGTCAGTGGTGCAACGGTTTCCACTTTCGATAAGGTCATTGTCAAACGCAATGGTTTCGTGATTCATGAAGAGGAAAATGTGGCTGCCGGCGCTAACATGAGCTATACCGACAAAGTACCGTATTTCGACCAATTTGAATATTCCGTCATTCTGGTCAATGGAGGCATGGATGGCCGTCCTGTCTATAATACGGTTTCATACGGTCCATATTGCCAGTGGAAAGTGGTGCTTTCGGGCGGCGATTTTCAGGGATGGAATGGTGGCGGCATCTCCGTTAGAAATGGTTCAGGTACCGAAACGGCTTTTGTGACCATGGTTTCGTCATCGGTCGCCGTTGAGAACATTCAGGTGGCTTTGGGTCGCAATTCGTTTGTTTGGGTTGAACCTGAAACTGCTGTCAGCAAAGTCGGTTTCTCCATCAAGGATGCCGATGGTAATGTGGTGTTCAGTTACAACGGTTCTTCTGCTCAACTTGCACCGGGCGAAATCGCCAATATCAACAATGGTTGTGGCAACGAAAACATCTGCACCGAACCTTTCAACTTGAAGGCTGTCACCCAACAGGATGACAATACTAACATTCTGCTTACATGGGAATCAGACGTGACGCCTGAATTTGGTTACTGCATCTATCGCGATGGCTTCATTTTCCAGATGTCGTCGGAGAAACAATTCCTTGATGAAAACACTTCGATTGGTGGCCATTGCTACCGTGTGTCGGCACTTTGCAGTGGTGGTGAATCGGAACTTTCCAACGAATATTGCGCCAATTCGGGTTCGGGTTGCGAACCGCCTATGCGACTCTATCTCACAATCCAGAGCAATGGCCGTCCATTTATCCATTGGGAAGCACCTGAAGGCGGCACACCGAATGGTTATCTGATTTACCGTAAGGCCGAAGGTGAAAACTACCAATTGATAAAGCCTACTACGGCATTGGAATATAAGGACAATGCCAGCCTTGCTGAAGGAAAGTACTATTATGCCATTACAGCCATGTATTCCGACATTCAATGCACTTCGGCCTATGCAGCGGCTTTGTATAATCCGGATGAGTTCTTTGTGGAATATAACAAGACCGCCACGCCTGATGGTTTGGTTGTAGTTGATAATACGGATAGTGTCCAATTGGCATGGAATTACGCTGCATTGGCTGAAAGCCACAAGCTCTATCGCGATGGCGTTCTCATTGCTGAAAACCTTACGGAAAACACCTTCACGGATGAATCCGTCGAAGAAGGCAAAACCTATTGTTATAAGGTGACCGCCATGAAGGAAGGGGTGGAATCAGAACCAACTAATGAGGCTTGCGCCACGGTTTCGGGCGAACCCGTTTTGCCTTGCTCGGCTCCAACTGCTTTCAATGGCACTATGCAAAGCGGTATAGTCCATTTGGAATGGACAGCTCCAGCTGACAGAGTTCCTGACGGTTATGCTTTGGTCATTACCGACACCCAAAGCGGGGCAGTCGTTGTCACCGAAAACCTCGCCGAAACCAGTTTCGATTTTGGTCCGATGACAGAAGCCTTCGATTACAAGTTCCAGGTGAAGGCCGTTTATGCCGAATGTGAATCGGAATTTGCACTGACGGCAACGGGCGAAGATTTCCTCCGTTACTTCAATACCGGTGTCGCTGATTTGACAATCAACTGCCAGATTTATCCTAACCCGACCAACGGCAGCGTCATGATTGAGGCAAAGGATATGAAATCGGTGACGGTCACCAACCTTGTCGGTCAGCAGGTTTATGCCATTGCTTGCGAAGGCGATGCCTTGAATCTTGACCTTAGCCAGCAGCAGCCGGGCATTTATTTCGTTAAGATTGTCACGGCATACGGCGAAACCACACAGCGTGTTTCTGTGATGAAGTAATTAGAAAATATGGGTTTTATGCAAAATGGCTATTGGCATGATGAATCGTTATATTAAATAATGGTTTTGTTTAAATGAATAATCAGCCAGAAGCTAAAGGCTAAAAGCCAAAAGCAACAAATTGGAAATTCAATATCAAACTTAATAACAAATGAGAAAAACATTATTTTTCGTGATGGCCTTGGCGCTTTCGTTTGCGCAAGTCGTGGCCTCACCAGTCGATGTGAACCAAGCCAAGGAATACGGCTTGAAGTTCGCCAACCGCAACCTCGCCGTTGCAAAACAAGTCAGCAACCTGAATTTGGCTTACACTTCCATGCAGGCCAATGGCAATGCAGCCCTCTATGTCTTCAACTTTGAAGGCGGTTTTGTGGTTGTCGCCGCCGATGACGTGGCGCAGCCTATCCTCGCTTTCTCCGAAGAGGGCAGTTTCGATGCCGCCAACATGCCTGACGGTATGCGCGATTTCCTGAGTCTTTACACCAAAGAAATCAGTTATGCCGTTGAAACCGGTATGGAACAGGAAACTCAGATTGCTGAACAGTGGATGCGTCTCGCCAAAGATGGCAGCGTTTCCGAAAAGTCAGGCGAAAAAGGCGTCAATCCGCTGATTAACCTGAAATGGAACCAGGACAGCCCTTACAACCGTTTGTGCCCGGCTCACAACTATGGTCCTGGCGGCCACGTTTATGCCGGATGCGCTGCCGATGCCATGGCTATGGTGATGAAATACTGGAACTGGCCTGATCATGGTGCCGGAACATATTCCTACACGCCACAGGGTTTCCCGATGCAGACCGCCGATTTCGAAAACACCTATTACGATTGGAACAACATGCCAATCCAAATCACCAATGGCTCACAGGCTGTTCAGATTGATGCCGTTGCACGCCTGATGTGGCATTGCGGCGTTTCAATCGACATGCAATATGGTTACAATGGTAGCGGTGCCCAGTCGGGTGATGTCCCTGGTGCTATTTCGACCTATTTCAGATACACTTCGGCTGCCGAACTTCTCTACCGCGATTCATACAGCAGAACGCAATGGGAAGACAAACTCATCGAAAGTTTGGATCGTGGAATACCTTTCTATTATTCAGGTGTTGATGGCAACGAAGGTCACGCTTACGTTTGCGACGGCTATCGTGACGACCGCTATTTCCACTTCAATTTCGGATGGAGCGGCTATGGCGATTCTTATTATGCCATCGATGCTGTGAATCCTCCAGGTTCCCATTTCAATGAGTACAATGCTGCTGTCTTCAACTTTATTCCTGATTATATCTACGATGGTTATGTTGCAGCTCCTGAACTGAACATCAATGCCATCAATGCCAATTCAAAGCAAGGTGTCATCACATGGGAAAATCCTTCGGTGAATTATGGTGGTGAAACCATTGAAAACATCGAGAAGATTGTCATCGAACGCAATGGCGTCCAAGTGTTTGCACAGGAAAATGTTGCTGCCGGCGCAACCATGTCTTTCACCGATGAAGTGCCGGAATTCGACAGCTATGTTTACACCGTCTATTACATCACCAACAACATGAAAGGCCGTGTGGCTGAATACAGATACCAGTATGGTCCTACCTGCTATTGGAAAATCGTTGGTCAGACCACCAACTTCCAAGGCTGGAATGATGGTAAGATTCAGTTGGTCAACTCTTTTGGCAATGTCGTTGAGGAATTGACCATGACTTCATCAACACCTATCAGCTATCAGATGCGTGTTCCGGAAGGCAATGTCACCTTCAAGTGGGTCGCCCCATCAAGCACGGTGCAAAGCATCACCATCAACATTAAGAACTCATCAAATGAATCAGTCTATTCCTACTCAGGTTCATCAGCCAACATTCCGAGCGTGCTGACCACCGAAGAAAACGATTGCAGCGGCTGCCTGCCTCCTGACAATCTGGCTGCAGAATATGTTTATGAAGGCGATGCTTTCGGTACCCTCTTGACTTGGGAATATGCCGACGAACCTAAGAACTTCAAGATTTACCGTTCAACCGATAATGTGACTTACACGGAAGTTGGCGAAGCCGACAAGGCCGCTCACGAATATTTCGATGAAGTTGAAGCTGGCACCTATTATTATAAGGTGACTGCTTACCGCAACCATTGCGAATCGACTCCGGCTTGGGCTAACGATGGCAACGACTATGTGACGGCAACCGTTACTTCTGTCTGCGAAAACGAAGCTGAGATGAACATTTTCCCGAACCCTGCCAATGGTAACCTGACCATTCAGGCCGAAGGCATGACGGAAGTCGTCATCAGCAACATGATGGGCCAGATTATCGGAACCATCACTTGCTCCGAAAATCAGGTGATTATCAACACCACACAGTACGAAGCGGGTATCTACAATGCCACTATCCGTACCGCTAACGGCATCGCTTCACGCCGTTTCACCGTGATGCATTGATGTTGTCCTGCAAAATGAAAAACAGAGGCTGGCCGATTTGGTCAGCCTTTGTTGGTTTATAGTTTTTACGAAACAATCAATTATGAATGTAGATATAGTAACGCTAAAAAAATAAGTTGTAACACATTTCAAAGTTAGCAATTGTTTTCCTGTTGAACGCAAATTGTCACAAATTATCAAAAATTAGTGTGAATTAACTGATATACATTTAATTATAACTTTTCATAATTTATGATTCATTTACGATAATTTGCGTTTAGCGAAGCGAAAAAACAATTATTATCGTTACAGGTTATTTTTTAATTCTCACATAAAACAGAAGCCTTTTTGCAGATTTGCTGATTTGAAGAAATTTTGGTATTTTTGAAGCCTGAAAAACAATTGGAATATGAGATTCAAACTGACATTGGAAGTAAACAGAAAAGCCTTTGGCAACTTGTTGCCTATTAACTATCAATATGAGCAATCGGCATTGATTTATAGGTTGTTGGCGAGTGCCAATGAGGAGTATGCGCAATGGCTTCACGAAAATGGATTTGTCGCGGAAAGCGGCAAACATTTTAAACTTTTCACTTATTCTCCGTTCAAGATAGAAAAGCGGAGGGTGCTTTTGGATCGGAATCTGATACAGATATTGTCGGATACGGTGGAATGGCAGATTTCGTTCATGCCGGAAAAGACTACGGAGAAATTCATCGAAGGTCTGTTCCAAAACCAGGTTTTTGAGATTGGCGACAAGCAGCATGTGGTTCAGTTCTGGGTGTGCAATGTTGAGGTCATGCCGGTGCCAGAGTATGCCGAAACGATGGCATTTGAAACGATGTCGCCGATTTGCCTGAAAAGCAAGTCTGACAAAGGCGACGAATACTTGCAGCCCGATGATGAGCATGCCAAGCCTTTGGTTTTAAATGCTCTTTTAAGCAAGTATGAAGCCTATTATGGCAAACCTTTCGATGGCTCAGTAGCAGATTTCGATTTCCATTTGGTAAATGAACCCAAACGGAAGAAAGTCTTAGTGAAAGCCAATACGCAGTTCCCGATTTATGTCATCGGCTACCAGTGCCGTATCATTATGAAAGCACCTTTGGAGCTGATGAAAATCGCCTACGAAAGTGGCGTGGGGAGCGAGTGCAGTATGGGGTTTGGGTGCGTTAGGAGTGCTTGTAAATGAAAAATGCAACATCATCGCATATTTTTCAATTCCTTGTGGTTCAATTGAATAGATGTGTGTGTGAATGGTGTTGCATTGCAAAAATAAATCATTTTTTTTGATAGATGCTTTTTTGCGTGTAAAAATTAATTTTTTCAACTTCATCACATATTGGAAAATATATTTATTTTTGCAGTCGAAAAAGATAATAAAATATGAATGAAAGAATAGAAAAGATACATTACGATTGGTTGACTTGCCCGACGGGTGATCCGTTTGCTGATGCAGGTGGGTATGCCTTGAATGAGTTTTCAAAGCGTTTTCCGGATGATGATATTCTCCAATTGATAGAAAAGGCGATGGATATATATGTTGATAGATGGAATGCAGGCCTGCATATGTTTTTCTTGAATTCAACAATTACTCAGGGACAGTTTGATTCTCAACAAAAAAAAGAAGAAACTAGAAAATATTATAAAAGTTTGATAAATGAAGAGTCTGATTCTGTCAAGGGGTTTTGTAGAATACTTGGAAAATACACAGTTCTATTCAAAGCAGGGAGAGATAATTCTATATTGACGGGGTCTAGTACTTTTTTGAATTTTCATCACAATTTTGAAGAAGGATTGTATTGTTCAAAAGAAGTGATAATAAGATTCTTTTTCGCACCACTGGCATGTTGTTTGGTTTCAAATCAGATGGCGTTGATAATTAGCAATAAAAAGAATGTTTCTGATTTGTTTTTTGAAGAGAATGTCCGTAAAGCTTTATCGAATACTAATTTCAGATTTGCTCCTCGTTCAAAATATTCAAACCCTGCAAATGCTCTTTTTGCTTTTGTTAATGATTCGCTTGCTGCTTTGGATGATGAGGATGATGAAGGGTGTTCTTTGTCTTTATATCATTTTTCAAATTTTGCCGCAAAGCCAAATATTGATATTTATAATTTGCCATCAAGGGTTTTCTCTTTTTATAGCTTTTGCATGAATAGAAAGTATAGATGGCAATGGGAATGCTTTGTGAAGGCTCAATACGTTAAGTTTTATCAATATGATTCAAAGTACAATGTCGAAAATCAGCATTATGAAGAACATACAAAAGAAGTATATCTGTTGGAAAAACGGTTATATGATAAATTAATGTCGGATCAGTCTCTTCAACTGTCATTAAATCAATTTGGCGTAAAGAAGAATAAGAAAGAACAGGATTGTTATATAGTTGAGAAGGCTGAGTTCGATAATGTGAAAAAAAATCCTGCTTTTAAGTTATGGGAAGAGTCTGCGAATAATAAATCATTGTTAAAGAATGGTGTAATTAAGGAAACCGGAGATTATTTTCTCGATTATTCATTTGAAAATGTCAGATATAAGTGGAAGAATCTTGTTTATGAACGTTTGTTGTTGGGTGTGCCAATCATTCAGCTTATTCTTAAATGGACGGACCCTTCTGGGTTTGGTCAACCTCTTGATTATCGTATAGTAAAACAATATCAAATAATTATTAGAAATATGAATACAAAAACATTGGAATTAATTGAGAAATTGTCAGATTATATCATTGATAATAATGATAATATCAGTGCAACGATTTCCAAAATAAAAGTTGGGAATCGTGGAGAATTACGTTCTTTTATCATTAAGCAAATAGAACATAATTATAAGGATGAAAATAATACTCCGTTGGTAACGTTGAGAGAGTTTGTGGAGTATTTATTCCCCGAAGGAACGGGGTGGACGGAAATCAGGGATTTGTTTCTTATTTGCATATATCAGAAGTTGCATGAAAAAAATATCAAGGTTGATATTGCTGAACAGGAATTGTTAGAATTAAATGAAGAAAATAATAATTAATTATTAGTAAGATGAAAGTACAAGGTTTTATTTTGATTGATGTTGATGCAGCTGCATTAAATAATGCTGGCGTTGTATCTCGCGCAGGAATTGAAAACACTGTTGAAACTAAAAAAATCAACAAAGAAGGAAGGTTGTATCCTTATGTTTCAGGTCAAGCCTGGGGCTATTGGTGGAGAAATACTCTTCAAAATGATTTTAATTGGGAGTTGTCTCCAGTGTTTTATGACAAGGACAAAAGAGTAGCCTATACAGAGGCGAATCCTTTTAAGTATCCTGATGATGATATGTTTGGCTATATGCGAGCTGCCAAAGAAATCGTTTTTGATGAAAAGGGAGAACCTATAAAAGCAAAAAATGGAAAAGAAAAGACGGAGGATGCAACTGTCACAAGAATAGCACCTTTGAAGAATTCTGCTTTGATTGCTATAGGAAATACTCAGATCGCTAGAAATTTTTCCAGCATGTCAAGACAAAATGATTTTCCCGTTCCATACGGAAAGGAGGAATATAGTGCGATAATGAAGGGAATGTTCTCTATTGATATTGAACAAGTTGGAACATTTTCAAATTACAATAAAACAGGGTACAAAAACCTGAATAGCGCTTTGGCACAGAAAATTCAAAAAGATTGCATCACAATTGAGGATTCTTTTGTCGTTGATAAAGATGGAAATAAGGAAAAACTTCTTAGAATGGATGGGGAGATAAGAAAGAAAAGAATTGTTGAAACCATAAAAGCATTAAAGACCATTTGCGGTGGTGCAATGCAAACAAATAATATGGTTGATGTTACTCCGAAATTCATTGTGCTTGCTATAACGAAATCGGGGAATCATCCTTTTTCTCATATTGTTTCTTCGGATCCTGTTCATCATGATCAGTCTATTTTTAGGATTGATGATTTTAAAGAGGTGCTGAATGAATATAAAGATGATTTCATTGGAAATGTGTATGTGGGGAAAAGAGGTGGCTTTTGGAATGAATACAATAGTGATTTGATTAGTCTCAATGGTTTTGAGTATAATGGTGAAAGTCAAAAGGTCTTTTATTCACCAGTGAATAATGTCATTGATAGTTTTTGTGAAGAGATTAGCAAATTGATTAAATGAAAGCATCAAAATTCCATATAACAACATGGACATCAAGTTTTCGATACCCCAATGTTATTTCTGGTTTTCAACCAACTTTGGAAGTTCCACCTTTAAGTACTGTTCTTGGATTGTTTAATGCAGCTTCTGGTTCGTATTCAGAGTACAATGGTTTATCTGTCGGCTATTACTTTAAATTTGCAACAAAAGCTATTGACACAGAAACAATATATCAAATTCAGAAGATTAGCAAGAACAACACTGCTCCTTCATTAAATGGAACGTCAAATGTAATCAGAAGAGAATTCTTATACGACTGTAATCTGTTTGTTTATCTTACTGATGAAAGAGTTGTTAGAAGCTTGTTGTCTCCCAATTATCAATTGTTGTTGGGCAGAAGTTCGGATTTAGCTACTATTCATTATTTGGGTGAGGTTGAGATGAAGCAAATAGTGAATTGTACAAAAATAAAAGGACAAATCATTCCTTTTATGGGGAATTTTTTGCCAGGAATAATACAGCCTCTTCCTCAATATTTTACTAATACTCGAGTGCGTAGAAACATTGGAACACAAGCTTATTCTGTAATACCTTACAATTCAAATGATTTCCAGACATATCTTACTGCATATCGAGATGTGATTGATGGAAGGGAAGTTGACATTTATTTTCACAAATTGGATTTCAAAAATGAATGCTTTGAATGATAAACCGATTTTGGCAAAATCTGAGCCTGAAATTACGCTTGCACAGCATGTCAAAGATTGCCTGTTAATCTATGATCAATTAAAGCAGAGCATCCCGAATCTTCCGATTGGTGAAAAAAACGTGTTTTGGGATTTGCTACGGACAAGCGTTGTATTTCACGATTTGGGCAAAGCTCATCCTGAATTTCAGAAAATGTTATTACATGTGAATAACTCATGGTGTTTTCAACGCCATGAGTTATTTTCTCTTCCTTTTATAAATCAACTTGACATACCTCAAAGGCAAAAGGAACAAGTGATGTTTGCTGTTTTTGGGCATCATAAATGTTTTCACCAATTGCGTTCTTTTATTCGGGATAATTATAAGTTAGTTGGAGAAGAAAACGCTTTCCAAGATGAATTTTGTAAGATTGACAAAAAGGAACTTTGGGATTTGATAGTATCGTTTGGATATAGAAGGAATGAATGTTCGGATTTTGACATTGTCAGATATGTTTCTTCGATTTCCAAAAATAATCAGATTTATGACCAACAGGAATTATTGTTGGTTGGTGCTTTGAAGGAATGTGACCATTTGGCTTCCGCAGGAATCAAAACCATTCACAAATTGGAGCAAAAGGACTTCGATTTTTTATTCAAATTTCCATTTTATTCCCATCAGGAAAAATCGTGTCATACGGCAGAAAATGTGATTTTGACTGCTCCGACTGGTTCTGGAAAAACAGAATCGTCGCTTTTGTGGCTGAAAAATCAAATTGATACAAATGGTCAAGGCAGAACTTTTTATATTTTGCCTTATACAGCTTCAATCAATGCCATGTATGAGAGACTGAGTAAAGATATGGCTTCGAATGATGTGAAAGTCGGAATGATTCATGGAAAGTTGGCTCAGTATTTGGAAAACAAAATGGATTCTGACGATTCTGTTCATTCGGATTTGATGAAAAAACAATTGATGGAAGATTTTAAGACCTTAGTCACTCCAATAAAAATTGTAACTCCATTTCAATTGCTGAAACATCTGTTTTGTTTGAAAGGTTTTGAAAAAGGCGTATTTGAATGGTCGGGAGGCTACTTTATTTTTGATGAAATCCATGCTTATGACGCAAGTACGTTTGCGCAAATAATTGTCTTGATAGATTTTGCAGTCAAGAAACTTGGGGTAAAAGTGTATGTGATGACTGCGACATTGCCAAGTTTTTTGAGAAAAGAATTGGAAAAGACATTGGGCGAATTTACATCTATTGTTGCTGATAAGAAATTATATGAATCGTTTGCAAGACATTCTGTTAGGCTCCTGAAAGGGCAATTGCTTGATTCTTTGGAAGTCATACAAAAAGACATTGATAATGGCAAAAAGGTGTTAGTTGTCTGCAATACCGTTGAACGTTCACAAGTGGTTTATAAACAGTTGTCGTGTGCCGACAAAGTGTTGCTTCATGGATCGTTTAATGCTGATGACAGATTTGAGAAAGAAAGAGATTTACAATCAGAGCAGACCCAATTGTTGGTTGGCACTCAGGCGGTGGAAGTCAGTCTTGATATTGATTTTGATGTGATTTATACTGAACCGGCTCCATTGGATGCTTTGATTCAAAGGTTTGGGCGCGTCAATAGAAAACGCAAAAAAGGCATTTGTCCGTGTTTTGTTTTTGATGAAAGAAGTGCTAAAGACAAATTCATTTACGATGATGAAGATGTAATTGAACGCACTTTGGAAAGCATCAGGAAAATTGAAAGCAGAAATGATGGAATAATTCAGGAAGATGAATGGCAGGAATTGATAGATTTTGTTTATCCTGATTGGAATGAAAAACAGAAAAAAGAATTTGAAAGTGTTAGAGGTCTTCTAGGATATGATGTCGATAATTATTTGAAACCTTTGCGTGATAGTGAGCAAAGGGAAGAAGATTTTTATCGACAATTTGATGGCGTTAAGGTGTTGCCAATCTCACAGTTGAAAAAATATCGGGAAAGATTGTCGAATAGTGCTTTTGTTAAAGCTGATGGCTTATTGGTACAGATTCGGGAAAGTAAGTTTAAATATATGTATCGGAATGAAGATGTTGTTTCGCAGAGAATCTGCTATGAATACGCTGATTACAAAAATGGAGAGAAAAACGTACTTGTGATAAGGAGAAAGTACGATAAGGAATTAGGCCTTCTCGTTGATGAAGAAGATGCAGGTGATTTCGATGATGTTTCATTATAAAGATTTTGTTGATTATGTCTAATACTAACTCTCAAACTTCAGAACTAACCAACAACATTATTTTCCGCACTTTTTGGGTGGTGTTGAATCTATATTCATAATAATCAGACTTATGTCAAACACAGGAGAAATACTATTGTACCAAACCGCTGACGGCGTTTCGAAGATAGAAGTGACCTTGGTGAACGAAACCGTGTGGCTGACGCTTGACCAGATGGCCGAGCTGTTCCAACGGAACAAATCGACCATTTCGAGGCACGTCAAAAACATTTTTGAATGCGGAGAGCTTGACGAAAGTTCAACCGTTGCGTTTTTTGCAACAGTTCAAAATGAAGGTGGAAGGGAGGTGGAAAGACAGATTGCTTTCTACAATCTCGATATGATTATCAGCGTAGGCTACCGGGTGAATTCCTATCGTGGCGTGCAATTCAGAATGTGGGCGACCAAGGTCCTGAAAGAGTATCTGATTAAGGGCTTTGCCATGAATGACGAGTTGCTGAAACGTGCCGGCGGGGGCAACTATTTCGATGAATTGCTGGCCCGAATAAGAGACATACGTTCATCTGAAAAGGTGTTCTACAGGAAAGTGCTCGAAATATATGCACTCAGCATCGATTATGACCCTCGGGCAGAATACACCCGATTGTTTTTCAAGACGGTACAAAACAAAATGCACTATGCCGTCCACGGACATACGGCCGCAGAAATAATTTACGATCGGGCGGATGCTCAGAAAGATTTTATGGGTCTGACCACATGGACTGGCGTAATGCCCAAGAAAAGTGATGCTGAATTTGCCAAGAATTACCTGTCGGAAGATGAAATCGACACGTTGAACCGTATTGTCAGTTTATATCTCGATTTTGCCGAATTGCAGGCGAAGGAACACAAGCCAATGTATATGAAAGATTGGATCGCCAAACTCGATGATTTCCTGAAGCTGTCGGGTAAAGACCTATTGACTCATGCGGGAACGATTTCGGCGGAAATAGCAAAAGAAAAGGCTGATTCGGAATACGCAAAGTTCAAGGAAAGAACACAATACCAACTTTCGGCTGTTGAAATTCATTTTATTGAGCAGTTTGAGGAAGAGCAAAGGAAACTGTTAAAACCTTAGTTATATGCAAATCACCGGCACACATTTCAATTACTATCAGCTTTGTCACCGCAAATTGTGGCTTTTTGCCAATGGCATCAACATGGAGCAGAACTCCGATTTGGTGTACGAAGGCAAACTGATTCACCAAGAAAGCTATCCGCAACGCTCGGCCCGCTACGAAGAAGTTGAGGTTGAAGGCATTAAGGTCGATTATTACGATGCGAAAAGCAAGGTGATTCACGAAATCAAGAAGTCGGACAAAGTGGAGAAAGCCCATGAGTGGCAACTGAAATATTACCTCTATGTTTTTGAAAGAAACGGCATTGAAGGTGTGACTGGCATTCTGGAATATCCGAAACTGCGCAAGACCGAGGAAGTCGTGTTAAGCGACATCGACCGTGAAACCATCGTTGAAATGTCGGCTGAAATTCAGCGGATTATCGAAAGCGAGACCTGCCCGCCATCGGCCAAGAAAGGCATTTGCAAAAACTGTAGCTATTTCGATTTCTGTTATTCAGGGGAGGAAGAAATATGAAGAAATCCTATTATCTGTTCAATCCGGGCGTGTTGGAACGCCGTGACAACACTTTGAAATTCACGCCTTACGAAGAAGATGCGATGGGCGAGTTTGTCAATCCGGGGCAACCTCGCTATCTGCCCGTTGAGGATGTCGGTGAGTTTTATGCCTTCGGTTCGTTGCGGGCCAACAGTGCCTTGTTCAATTTCCTTGGACAGAAAGACGTTGCCGTCCATTTCTTCGATTATTACGAAAACTACACCGGTTCGTTCATGCCGCGCGATGCCTTGCTTTCGGGCAAAATGCTGATTGAACAGGTCGGCCATTACCAGAACAAGAAAAAACGTGTGGCCATTGCTCAGAAATTCATTGAAGGTGCCGCTTTCAACATGGTCAAGAACTTAAAATATTACGACAAGCGAGGAAAAGACATGCAGCCTTTCATCGGGCGCATTGAAACACTGGCGGAACGCATTGCGGAAACTGCCGAAGTCGATGAACTGATGGGCATTGAAGGCAACATCAGAAACTGCTATTACGAGGCTTTTGACTTGATTTTGAATGATTTCCAGATGGAAGGTCGTAGCAAGCAGCCGCCCCAAAACGAGGTGAATGCCTTGATTTCGTTTGGCAACATGATGTGCTACACTCAATGTCTGTGCGCCATCCATCAGACCCAATTGAATCCGACCATCAGTTATTTACACACGCCGGGTGAAAGACGCTATTCGCTTTGTCTGGACATATCGGAAATCTTCAAGCCAATAATCGTTGACAGGGTCATTTTCAAGGTGCTGAACAAAAAGGAATTGCAGGAAAAGCATTTCGACAAGAAACTGAACCGCTGCATTCTGAACGAAGAAGGGAAGAAAATCTTTGTCCGCAATTTTGAAGACAAGTTGAACGAGACCATACAGCACCGAACCTTGAACAGAAGCGTCAGCTACCGTCATCTGATCAAGTTGGAATGTTACAAGCTGAGCAAGCATCTGCTTGGCATCGAGGAATATAAACCTTTCAAAATGTGGTGGTAAGATGTATGTGATTCTGGTTTACGACATAGGAGAGAAAAGGGTGGGGAAGATGCTGAAGCTGTGCCGACAGTATCTGAACTGGATACAGAATTCGGTTTTCGAAGGCGAGATTACCGAGGTGAAGCTGATGGAGCTGAAGGGAAAAGCGAAAAAAATAATGGACGAGAAGAGCGACAGCATGATCGTTTTTTCGAGTCAGAACACCCATTGGATGAACAAGGAAATAGTGGGGAAGGAGCTGAATGATTTGGACAATTTCCTATAGGTGAAAGTTGTCGAAGATATTATTTTGTGCCTTAAAAAAGGATAAAATAAAGACCTGTGTTCTTTGACATGTTGAAAATCAGAGAAATAAATGATTGTCGAAGCTCCAGTGAATTTTTATTATTGCACATTGACGATTTTTCTATAGTTTTGTGCCGTCAAAATGAGGAACAAGTATTTGAGAATCAGCAATGCTTGTTTTTCATTTTGGCGGCTTTTAATTGAACCATTTGGAATTGAAACGAATTGAATGGACTAAATAAAAGCCCATTTGTCGCGCTTTTAATTGAACCATTTGGAATTGAAACACCACCAGCTTAGGGCTTACAGTCTCCCAGTTTGCACTTTTAATTGAACCATTTGGAATTGAAACCAGCCGTAACATTGATATTCCTGCTTCCAGTGTTTCCTTTTAATTGAACCATTTGGAATTGAAACATGTATGGTTGAATAGTCATTTCGTTTCGTTATTTTCTTTTAATTGAACCATTTGGAATTGAAACTCATTTAATGAGTTTGTCACAAATTCTATTTATGTCCTTTTAATTGAACCATTTGGAATTGAAACTAAGGTATTCCTGCTGTGCAAATTCACGTTCTTGGGCTTTTAATTGAACCATTTGGAATTGAAACACTATTATTCATAATCAATAATCGCCGTTTTAAGTCTTTTAATTGAACCATTTGGAATTGAAACCAGTTATCAGCAGAAGGAGTAAAGAAATCAAATTTCCTTTTAATTGAACCATTTGGAATTGAAACATCATAATAAATGCGAGCATAAGCAAGAAGCCCAAGCTTTTAATTGAACCATTTGGAATTGAAACTACCGTAATCCGACCAAAAAAGCCTGACTTTCAACACTTTTAATTGAACCATTTGGAATTGAAACTTTATAACAGCAAGATAAACAGAATTGCAAGGTTTTCTTTTAATTGAACCATTTGGAATTGAAACGGGAGCAAGCCACAAGGGTTGACTTTTCCACCATCTTTTAATTGAACCATTTGGAATTGAAACTGCGTATTGGCAATTTCAGGAAGTCAAAAAGGAAACTTTTAATTGAACCATTTGGAATTGAAACAAAATTTTTAAGGTCACTTCAAGCTGAAAGAAAGGTCTTTTAATTGAACCATTTGGAATTGAAACTTGACCTTTTATTACCAGAAGTTTAAAAATTGTGATCTTTTAATTGAACCATTTGGAATTGAAACACAAGAACTAACTAAATAGCTTAAATCCAACGGATTCTTTTAATTGAACCATTTGGAATTGAAACTTTGGAATTGCACGATATCCGAGGCAATTCAAAATCTTTTAATTGAACCATTTGGAATTGAAACAAAAGCAACACGCAACCTATTTAGAAACTCTTGAATCTTTTAATTGAACCATTTGGAATTGAAACGGCGTTAACAATGTCTATCATGATATTGATTTTTGTCTTTTAATTGAACCATTTGGAATTGAAACAGGTTTAAGGAATCACAGCGATAAAGACCTGTAACCTTTTAATTGAACCATTTGGAATTGAAACCTATTATAAAAAATTAAAGATAGGATTTTAAATTTCTTTTAATTGAACCATTTGGAATTGAAACTCTGGTTTAATTGCGAACACGCCGTTTAGTCCTGTCCTTTTAATTGAACCATTTGGAATTGAAACTGAAGAATAGCCCCATTCAGAGTCCTCGCTCATTTTCTTTTAATTGAACCATTTGGAATTGAAACCTTCGTCGGCCACCGACTTGCGGAAGGCGTATGCAGCCTTTTAATTGAACCATTTGGAATTGAAACGAAACAATGCCGAACAGCGGGAGCAGATTGAAGCAAGCTTTTAATTGAACCATTTGGAATTGAAACTGCACCGGCTTTCACGGCCATGATCTCATAGAACCCTTTTAATTGAACCATTTGGAATTGAAACATGCTTCAAACATGTCCATTTCGAACTGAATACGGACTTTTAATTGAACCATTTGGAATTGAAACATCTGCGAAGAAATGGTGAAATCTTTCACTTTGTTTTCTTTTAATTGAACCATTTGGAATTGAAACAAGTCTGGCTGCCCGTGAACGACCATTTCAGCCTGGCTTTTAATTGAACCATTTGGAATTGAAACTGTCTTCAGATGAATAGTATCTGACAGCCTCGGCTCTTTTAATTGAACCATTTGGAATTGAAACCATGGTAAAATACCTTAGCGTTGCT
>NZ_JBADWU010000010.1:0-15451 GCF_056203535.1 Candidatus Limimorpha sp.
GGAAGAACCCGCTTTGATGAGTGTCATTAAGGCAACGTATAAGGAAAATCCAACTTTCTGGCACACGGTCGGCGCTGGTTGGAAAGGCGTTTCGGAAGAAACCACTACGGGCGTCCACCGTCTCTATCAGATGCAGGAACGTGGCGAACTGTTGGTTCCGGACATTAATGTGAACGATTCCGTCACCAAGTCGAAGTTCGACAACCTGTACGGTTGCCGCGAATCGTTGGCTGATGGCATCAAGCGTGCTACCGATGTGATGATTGCCGGTAAGGTCGTTGTCGTTTGCGGTTATGGTGAAGTCGGAAAGGGTTGCTCTCATTCCATGAAGAGTTACGGCGCCCGCGTTTTGGTCACCGAAATCGACCCGATTTGCGCTTTGCAGGCTGCTATGGAAGGCTTTGAAGTCACCACGATGGAAGAAGCTGTCAAGGAAGGCAATATTTTTGTCACCACAACTGGCAACTGCGATGTCATCACCCTTGAACATATTCTGAAGATGAAGGATCAGGCCATTGTTTGCAACATTGGCCACTTCGATAACGAAATTCAGGTCAGCCGCCTCGAAAACGCCAAGGAACTGAAGGAAAAGATTAACATCAAGCCTCAGGTCGACAAGTATGTCTTTGAAGATGGACACTGCATTTTCCTGCTGGCTTCGGGACGTTTGGTCAATTTAGGTTGCGCAACGGGTCACGCCAGCTTCGTGATGAGCAACTCTTTCACCAACCAGACGCTGGCTCAGATGGATTTGTGGCAAAAGCGCGGACAGTATGCCGTCAACGTGTATTGCCTGCCGAAATATTTAGACGAGGAAGTTGCTCGTCTGCACCTCGAAAAAATCGGCGTGAAGCTGACCAAACTGACACAGAAACAAGCTGATTATATTGGAGTTCCTGTTGAAGGTCCATACAAATCGGATATTTATCGCTATTGATGGCTCAGTGTTTGCGGACAAATAAAGAGCGAAGAAAATGCCTTCGCCCTTTATTTTTTTGCCCATTATCGTGGCTTATTTTGAGGCTGTAAAATAATACTCTTTTTGACTCTCGAAGCAATCCGCAAATTCGGTTTGATTTAAGTGTTTCCCGTTTTTGATGAACTCTTCTAAGGTGAAAATTCTTAATCCTATTTCTTCAGTGAGATAATTGAACAGGTCTACAGGTTGAGTCCCATAATAATCACTAGCTCCTTTGCCACATTCGAAAAGAATGATTGGAAGATTCTTTTTTAGTATGTCTTTTGCCCCTTTCAATACTCCAAACTCTCCGCCTTCAACATCAATTTTGATGAAGTCTATGGGGGTGTCGCAGAGCAAGTTGTCTAAGGCCTCTTTTTCGACGTTGATGATTTCTATGTTTGGATTATCTATGTCGTAATGACGCTGTTTGATGCCGCTATAAGCTGGAGCGTTTTTAACGAGATTAAAAGTAGTGGTTCCTTTTTCGTCTGAAAGGGCATACGGATAGATTGTGGCTTTACCTTGAAACTTATGTTTTAGGTCGTCAAATAAATACGGTATCGGTTCAAACGCAAAGTGGCATCCATTGGGCGCGTACTTCAGCATCATTTCAAGAATTTCGCCTTTGTGACAGCCTACATCAATACAATTTGAGTCCGAACTAAGATGAGTTCTCATTATGGCTTTCGTGAGCCTGTCGTACTTCAGATTTTGGGTCAGGTCAATGTGGAAAAACATTAGGGATTCCCTTGCTAAGTCTTTAATATTCATTTTGTTTAGCCTTTTTGTTGATTTTGTTGACACTTGTATATCCGTTTTGGTTTTGTGTTTTAATAATATATAAACCGTTTCTATAACTTGACAAATCAATAATTATTGTGTTGGAGTGAATGTTATCATAAGATGAAACAAAAGAGCCTGCACAATCAAATATGCTCACTTTTTCAATCTCGTCATCAGATGAAATAGTGATATTGTTGGAACAAGGGTTAGGATAAATGTTGACCGATGGCAGATGGGAAGATGCACTATTATCAGGGTCGGTCACCATACTGTCAGTAGTAGCTTCTATGAGTTTGTAGTCATTGTTGGTCTCATCTCGTTGTTCTCTAATATGAGTGGATGATTCATAGAAGCATTGACTCTTACAAAAGAATCTATATATCTGGGGCTTATTTAGACCAGTCTTACTTTTCACGGTTAAAAAATATACATTACCATCATAATTGGTAGCCAATGAGGAGATGTTGATTCTCCTGCCTCCAGATTCAACTTGTGGCATTGAACATTTCCTCCATTCATAATCAGGAGTCCAATAGATATAATCCACTTGATCGTTGTCGTTAATATAGAAAACTTTCCCAACAACATCGGCTTGCAATATCTTCCCGGATTTGGAGGAAACATTGGTTGCCGAGTTGTTCAGTTGAGAACGTTGCCAAATGGAACCATTATAATATATGTTGTTGATGGCGTTTCCGGTAGTCCTAAAAAATACTTGATTGTTTGGAGTTATAGTGATGGGGCCTTTAATTCCGCTATTTGCACAGTCGTTGATGCTCATCGCTACCCATTGGGATGTGTTTTGATTGTATTCAATCGCTTTTAACCCTCCACTTGTAGTCTTATAAAATACTTGACTCTTGTTTGGTGAAACGGCAATGGCATCTCCTACGCCTGAAGAAGCAGAGTTGTTTAATGAAGACCATGTCCATTGATTGGTTTGTGAATTATACCACAAAGCATTGAGAGAACCATTTTTGTGTCTATAAAACACTTGGTTGTTATTATTGACCGCAATTGGTCCGGCAACATTGCCTTGTGAAGCATTGTTCATATTATCATGTACCCATTGTCTTGTGGAATAATTATAATAAATCGAATTGATATTGTCATCTATGCTAACATAGAAAATTCGTGAACCATTATCGGCGATGGCTAAACATTTTTTGACATTTGTGCCAGCATTGTTTAGGTTGGCATGTTGCCAGCAATTGGCATTTTCGTTCCACCAAATGTAATTGATTTTGTTGTCGTTGGTTTTGAAGAATACTTGGGATGTGCTTTTGTCGCATACAATTTCGTCGCCAATATTATTCAAGTCTTTGGATAAGAGATTGCCTTCCCTCCAAATTGATTTGTCGCAATCTAGATAGATAGCAAATACGACGTCGCCAAATTTATTATTAATTCTATGGTTTCGTATATCTCTTATGCGAGATGGAAATTCAAATGAAAGAACTTTGTGGGAATCTCTATCTGTAACATAAGCTAAATCAGTCTGAATCAGAGCACCGGTATCAGAATTAAACCATTTGATAATATATTGAGATCCAATGGGTTGATTGGAGATGTTTATGGAAATTGTGTTGGAATCTGAAGAAGGACTTGGACGATAAGAGGAATTTAATGTTGTTAGGTAGTCGGGATTGTTTAGGCGTATTTTTTGATAACGAAATCCTTCATCATGAGCCCAACCATAAATGGTGTCTTGTTTAAAATTCATCATATAATAGGTTTCTATGCCATTCGGAAAAGTTCCATCAGTTTTGTTTGATTTGGGGTAGAAAGTTTTTGATGGAATGGGAAGGGAAGTGAAAAATTGGTTAATGGGTTTGAAATAGGTGTAAAGATTGGTCGAACTATTGAAGATGTATTGCCACCACCAGATGGAAGGAACTCCCATTGCTGCTGAAAAAGACCCTGACCATAATGTGTTATGGAGCTCTATGCCCCATGGGTCATTATGCCAACCTTCGTCCTCGTTGTGCGGGTCCGTTTCTTTCCCCCAATAATTAAAGCCAAATTCCCCAACGAAAGAAGGTTTGTCAATTGGGTCAAGTGTGATTGTATTATTGTTTGAAACAAATTGTATACCATTATGTATGTTATCCATACAATAGTAAAGATCGTCATGGAAATTGTCTCCATCGGTTTTGCAACTCTTATATCTGTGAATTTGAGCAAAATCGATGCAATCAAGTGAGTTGATTTCATGGAAAAATATTGGATTTTCAGGGTGGTCAGGATCAGGGTTTTGTGTTGTTGTTGCTGTTGAGGTCGTAACTAAATGATGGAAGGGGTCTATTGTTTTGATGTATTGACTCATGGAACTGTGCCAAGCAATCAAATTTTCCCTAAAGGGATCTTGGTCGCACATGTTTCCGCCTTCTCCAAAATAGAAGGTGTCCTTTTCCATCTGGTTGGCTTCGTTCCATAATTCCCATGCTACGATGTTTGTTGCATACCCCCATCTGGCAACGATATATCGGAATAAGTTCTTTGTAATCTTTGTGGCATCATCGCTTATAAAGAAATCACAAGGATAATCAATTCCTAATGAAGTATGGAAAGGATTAGTTGTCCAATCGTCAGGCGTGTCTTTGTAGAAATCCCAGCTCACAAAGTCGGAGTGTGGAAAGATGCAAGGCATAACAGAAATGCCATGCGATTTGGCATATTCAATAATAAGATCCAACTCTTTTGAGTCTTTTTGATTGATGGTGTTGTTAAAGAAAACTTCTCCAGTTGTGAATTCTTTTCCGTATAGCGAAAGAAATGGATACCTATCAATAAAAATCCGAAAATAATTGCTGTTTCCGTACAATTTATCAATGTAACTATAATATTCATAAATGCCATAAGGCTCATGGTAATCTCCGTAGTCCTTGCATGTGTACCATGAAATATTGGGACCGATAGGGAAATATAAGTCATCTTCTTCATGGTTTTTTACTACTTTGGTTTGCTTTAAGAAACGATTGTTGGCTTTGGAAATGAATCCAGTTGCCATATTCTTTTGAGTGCAAGTGAATTGCCTTGTAGTTGTTGCTGCACTCATCTGAGCGTCTTGTGCATGAATCGTGTAGGTCCAAGAACCTGCACAATTTGGAGTGAATCTAATCTTCCATCCTTTCGTTCCTGTTGAATCAGCCACTTCATAACCAGTGCTGTTTGAAAAAACGTAATCTTCAAAATAGAAAGCATTAACGTGGAAAGTTTGACCTGTAGGACTGTGGAATATTGCATAAATGTCTATAACCTTGGGGTCATAAGGGTTGGTGTATTCGTTCATCGTGAACGAAATTTCATACAAATCATAGACTCCAACTTGGGTTGGTGCGGAAATGTTGGAAATTCGAGGTCTGCTGAAAACTGCTAAACAGATCAGCATGAAAGCGAGTAATAACGTTGTTCTTTTCATGATAGAATGATTTTAAATGCTTATTGATAATAAGTTATGCTCAATCCATAGCCAGAAAAGAGCTTTTGCCTTTTGCTTTTTATATTAAAAATTGTCCCAAAGATACAATTTTTTAGATAGCAAAGAACAAAACAACATGTTAAATTTGATTTTTTTGTATTTTTGCATAAATTATTACTGAAATGAGAATCGCAGTAAATACACGTTTGCTCTTGAAAAACAAGCTGGAAGGTATTGGCTGGGTGGCATACGAGACCTTGCGCCGTATTGTTGTTGCTCATCCTGAAGTGGAGTTTTATTTCTTGTTTGATGAAACGTGTGATTCTATATTTGTTTTCGCAGACAATGTGAAACCTGTAGTTTTATTTCCTCCTGCAAGACGGTCGATATTGTTTGTGTGGTATTTTGAACTTTCTTTGACTCGGGCTTTGCGTAAAATCAAGCCAGATCTTTATTTCTCTCCTGATGGTTATATGAGCCTCCGTACAAAAACACCTTCGGTCATCCAATTCCATGATTTGAATTTTGAGCATTTCCCAAACGACATACCGAATAAATATTTGTGGCATTACAAGAAATATTTCCCGAAATATGCGAAAAAGGCAAAACGCATTGTGACGGTTTCGGAGTTCTCGAAACAGGACATTGTGAACTGCTATCATGTTAGTCCTGAAAAAATTGATGTCGCCTATAATGGTGTAAATGAAATATTTGCGCCGATTTCGTTGGCTGAACAGACTGAAATCCGTAATCGCTACACGGACGGCAATCCTTATTTCATGTTTGTCGGGTCGTTGCATCCGCGAAAGAATCTGGCTCGCCTTTTTACGGCTTTCGATTTGTTTAAGTCGCAAACACCATCGGATGTCAAGTTGCTGATTGTCGGTGAAAAACGCTGGTGGTCGGAGTCGATTCAGCAGGCATACGAAAAGATGCGTTTTCAAGGCGATGTGATTTTTGCAGGCCGACTGAGTGCCGAAGATTTGCACAAGGTGACGGCTTCGGCTTTGGCATCGGTCTATGTGTCTTATTTTGAGGGTTTTGGCATTCCGATTTTGGAGGCTTTCAAGTGCGACACACCGGTCATTACGTCGAATGTGACTTCCATGCCTGAAGTGGCTGATGATGCTGCTTTGCTGGTTGACCCGTTCAGCGAGGCATCTATTGCCGAGGCTATGACCGAAATGCTGGACGAAACGAAACGTGCCGAACTGATTGAGAAGGGCAGGGAACGCCGCGAAGCGTTTTCGTGGGACAAAGCTGCAGAAGACATTTGGAATTGCTTGATGAAATCATTGAAATAGTATCGTATGTATTTGGTTTTCAGTTATCAGTTATCAGTTTTCAGTTGTCGGTTGGAAGAATACCGAAAACTGATGACTGTGAACTGAAAACCAATAAAATCATAAATCTTTAAATCATAAATTTTTAAATCCTTAAATTGACTCTCACATGGCAAAAATAATAATGTATCCTGGTGATAACGGAAAAGAGGCTGTGAAATGGAAAGATATTCAAGGTCAGAATGTTACGGCGCTTGATGAAATGAATGTTTTGGTTCTTGGCTCGGGTGGACGTGAACACGCTTTGGCTTGGAAAATCGCACAAAGTCCGTATTGCAGAAACCTGTTTATTGCTCCTGGCAATGCCGGAACGGCTGAAGTCGGGAAGAATGTGCCGGTTAAAGTCGGTGATTTCGAGGCAATAAAGCAATTCTGCATAGAACAAGGCATTCAGATGGTCGTTGTCGGACCGGAACAGCCTTTGGTTGATGGCATTGTCGATTTCTTCAAACATGACGATTTGCTGAAGTCGGTGAAAATCATTGGCCCTGACAAAGTTGGCGCTCAGTTGGAAGGCAGCAAGGCATTTGCCAAGGTATTCATGGAAAAATATGGTGTGCCGACGGCAAAATGCTGCACGGTGACGGCTGAAAATCTGAACGAAGGTCTCGCTTTCCTTGAAACCGTCAAGGCTCCGTATGTTTTGAAAGCCGATGGTTTGGCCGCAGGAAAGGGTGTCTTGATTCTTGATTCGCTCGATGAAGCAAAGGTTGAATTGAACAACATGTTAGGCGGGAAATTTGGTTCGGCCTCGGCAACGGTTGTGATTGAGGAATTTTTGAAAGGCATCGAAGTCTCAGTCTTTGTCTTGACTGATGGTGAACATTATGTCTTACTGCCTGAAGCAAAGGATTACAAGCGCATTGGCGATGGCGACAAAGGCCTGAATACGGGTGGCATGGGTGCCGTTTCGCCTGTGCCTTTCTGCACCGATGATTTCCTGAAAAAAGTGGAAGACCGTATCGTGAAACCGACCCTGAAAGGTCTGAAAGCAGAAAACATCGATTATAAAGGCTTCATTTTCTTGGGTTTGATGAACGATGGCGGCAATCCGTATGTGATTGAATATAATGTCCGTATGGGCGACCCCGAAACGGAAGCCGTGATGACGTGCATCGATGGCGATTTCGCCTTGATGCTGAGTGCCTGTGCTGATGGTCGTCTGAATGAAGTGGCCTACGCCAAAAATCCAAAGACGGCGGTGACGGTGATGATGGTTTCGGGCGGTTATCCTGAATCTTACAAAAAAGGTATGAAAATGTCGGGCTTTGAAAACGTGAAGGATTGTGTCGCTTTCCATGCAGGGACGTCTTTTGATGCTGAAAATGATGTTGTTACATCGGGTGGACGTGTGATTGCAGTCACGGCTCATGGCAATTCGATTGAAGAAGCCCGTGAATTGGCTTATCAGAATGTTGAGAAAATCCATTTCGAGGGCATGAATTTCCGTCACGACATTGGCATGGACTTGATGAAATATGCCCAGCAACAGTTAAACAAATAAACACTAAACATTTAAACTTGTGATAAAGTTTTTTCGGCAAAGTTATATCATTCAGTACATTGTGCTGGCCGTTTTGGCGGTGGCGTTGTGGATTCCGGCTTTCGTTTCGGGCACGGTCGACTTGGCTTTGACTTCGCCAGTTACACCTTTATATAATTGGATTTCAGGACTTTTGGATGTGTCGCCGCTTGCCATGATGATTACGGCTTTCGTGCTTATGGTTTTGGAAGCCTTGTTTTTCAATTCCATGTTGGTGGCCAACCAGATTGTTCCAAAAGTGAGCACGATGGGCGCGTTTGTGTTCCTGCTGTTCATGAATTTGACGCTGACGCAGACAAGTTTCTATCCCTTCGCTTTGTCGCTCTTTTTCATTCTTGCCATGCTGCACATTTGCTATCTCGTCTATCAGAGCCAAAATCCCGAAATCTACCTGTTGAATGCGGGCATTTGTCTGGCCTTGGCGACAATGTGCTATTTCCCGTCTATTGTATTGATTATTTGGGTTTTAATCTCGTTGATAGTCTCGCATTTCAGTTCCATGCGTCTGCAAATCATTCCGATAATTGGTTTTTTGTTCCCGTATTTCATTTATTTCGGGGGCACATATCTTTTCGGCGATTTGCCAAGTGTATTGCAGGGTTATTCCGATTATTTTGCCAACATTTCGCTGGCAACTTCCGGATTCAAAGGAAGATACATTGCGCTGTTTGCAGTGCTGACGGTTTTCGTTCTGATGCCGCTTTTCAATAGTCGGAATTACAGTTTTGAGAAGTCGATTGCAGTGCGTGCCAAGATGACGATGACAGTGATTATGATGCTGTTTTCCATTATTTTACTTTTCGCTGGCGGAAATCCTTTGCTGCACGGACTGATTTTCCTTGTGTTGGCTGTCATAGCCACCTACGATTTGTCGTATGTCGATAAAACCGGTCCTGTCGATATTATTCTGGCATTGTTCGTCGTTTTGATTTTCCTAAACCGTTACCTCTTCAAAGTTTTGTGATTATGGGACTCTTGACGCATTATTCCGATGCCATTGAGGCAGGTTGCGATGAAGCGGGCCGTGGCTGTCTGGCGGGTCCTGTCGTGGCGGGTGCGGTCATTTTGAAGGCGGGAAGTGATTTTTCGGAATTGAATGATTCTAAGAAACTTACGGAGAAAAAGCGGATGGAATTGCGTGAAATGATTATGCGCGAAGCCTTGGCGTATGGTGTGGGAATTGTGACGGCTGTCGAAATTGATGAAATAAACATTCTGAATGCTTCGTTTTTGGCTATGCACCGCGCTTTGGACAAATTGGTCGTGCGTCCTGAATTTCTGCTGATTGACGGCAACCGCTTTAATCCGTATCGTGATTTGAAGCATGTCTGCATTGTTGGCGGAGACGCTAAGTATCAGTCGATTGCGGCGGCTTCCATTTTGGCGAAGACGACCCGTGACATGATAATGGAGGATTACGATGCACAGTTTCCGATGTATCATTGGAAGAAAAACAAGGGCTATCCGACGCTTGAACATAAGCAGGCCATTGCCGATTTTGGCATTTGTGATTTGCATCGCAAGACTTTCAATATGGCCATCCAACTGAAACTTGATTTGTAATGAATTGAAAAACAATGCTTTTATGATGAAAAGGATAAGATATATGCTCGTCGCAGTTTTGGCGTTTACGTTGTTTGCGTGTAGCGAAAAACTGGAAACATCGGTCTTTGATGTGCTGCCTACGCAAACGGCAATAATGCTTGAATCGAGATATTCGCATGAATTTGTGAATGTCATGCACCCATATTTTCAATCGGTTGATGTTCTGCAATCGTTTGAAAATGAGTTTCTTGAATACGATTCTATTTTCTCCTCCGATGAAAAGTTGGCGGCTTCGGTGAAAAATGCACAATTTGTGTTTTCTGTTTCGAAAATGAATGGAAATTATGAGCCTTTTGTTGTTGCAAAACTGAATAAACCTTTGTCGAACAAGGATTTGAGGAAAGTCCTCGAAGCCAAAGGCAAAAGCCTTGATTATAAGAGTTTAGGCAAGTCGGAGTATTTTTGCCTTGATTCACTGTGCGTTTTCACAAGGAGAAACTTCTTGTTTTTCACCCGAAATGAGGTTATGGCTTTGGAAGTGCTCGATCAGTTTGATAGTCCGCAAAAGATGAGTGATGATGCTGATTTTCAGCGTGTCCGTTCTACATTCGGCAATAATGTCAATACGCATGTTTATTTGAATTATTCCTTGTTGGGCGATTTTGTATCGGCTTCGGTTTCTGAAAGATATGCTAAGGGTGGAACGCGTTTGGCATCACAATCGAAAGGTCTGGCGGCTTTGGATATGCTGGTGAAAAACGAAGGCATTGTTTTGAATGGATATTCAAAGGCTGCCGATTCGGCAATTTCTCTGAAACCGCTTAAATATCAGTTGCCTGTGCGCAATTCCATTGTCAACATTTTGCCATACAATACCAAAATGATGTTGCATTACGGCATGTCTGATTATGCTTCGTATTGGGAGGAAGTTAATGACAATCAATTGGTTGAGAATCTGCGGAAATGCTATGGAAACGATGTTGAAGAACAGCTTTTGGCCGGTTTGTCTGAGGTTTCGTATGCCGTTTTTGGCAATGCAGCTTATCCTGTTTTTATGGCGCGTTTGGAAAATCCATCATTGTCCATCCAGTTTTGGACGCGCATGATTTCAAGGTATGGTGTTTCTGAAACTGTTGAATCACAGGGGTATACAATATTCAATTTGAAGGTTGAAAACTTTGTTCCTGCCGTTTTTGGGCCGAGTTTCTCTGCCTTGAAAAAATGTTGCTATTCGATTGTCGACCAGTATTTGGTGATTGCCAATGAGGTGAATGTACTTCAGGATGTGATTGCTGCCTATCGTTCAGGACGCACGCTCGACTTGAACGAAAATTTCAAGGTTTTTCAGGAAAACATGCTTGAAACATCAAACATTTCATTTTATGTTTCTTGTGCTGATAATGAGAAGTTTATCAATTCCTATTTAGGCGGTGACTTTTTGGATTTCCTGAAACGGAATGATGGCTTCCTGTCCAAATATCAGGCATTTTCCGTGCAATTTGCCGCGTCAAAAGATTTGGTTTACACTTGCGCTTTCCTCAAGAATCAGTCGGAAGTGAAGGAGGAAAGGAACGTCGTATGGAAGCTGAATTTGAATGCGCCAATGAAGGGAAAACCTTACATGGTGCCGAATCCATCAGGAAATGCGAATGATATTGTTGTGTTTGATACTCAGGACAATATGTATCTGATTTCGGCTGATGGCGAAATCCTTTGGAGAAATGAAGTTTCCGAATCGCCGATGAGTGATGTCTTTGTGGTAGATGCCTTGAAAAACGGTCAGCAGCAGTTTGTTTTCAATACGTCGAATTACATTTATTTGGTTGACCGCAATGGCAATTCCATGGACGGTTTCCCTGTAAAATTACTCTCCAAAGCCTTCAACGGACTTTCGGTTTTCAATTATTACGATTCATCTGATTCACGCCTTGTTTTGTGTGGCGAAGACCGTTTCGTCTACAATTATGACTTGAATGGCAATGAAACGGAAGGCTGGAATCGTCACCGCACGGATGACAAGGTGCTGAAACCGGTGCAACATTTAGTAGCTGATAACAAGGACTTTATCATTGTTACGGATGAACGTGGTGCCATTCGCATATTGGACCGTCAGGGCAGAATCCGAATTCCGTTGACTGACGAATTGAAGAAATCGCAAGGCACTGATTTTTATGAGAATAAAACCAACCGTAAGGGCATAATCCTGACTTCGGACGACAAAGGCGATTTGCTTTATATTTCGTCGGAAGGCAAATTGGCGCGTACTGATTTCGGCGATTTTTCCGATAAGCATTTCTTTTTATACGAAGACTTCAATTCCAATCAGGATCCTGATTTCATCTATTTGGATGGCAAGAACCTCTGGGTTTTCGACCGTTTCAAGAACATTCTTTTTGAACATGCTTTTGATATGGAAATCAATACGAAGCCAGTCTTTTTCAACATCTCCCGCAATAAGCGTATGTTGGGCATCGTTTCCGAAAATGCCCGTGAGATTTATCTCATTGACAGTAGGGGAAATATGTCGGTCAGTTCGGGTTTGGTGGGCGAAACGCCTTTTGCCGTTGGCAGTCTTCACAATAATAATGAAGTGAATCTGGTGACGGGTGTAGGCAGTGCTTTGTACAATTACATCATCCGTTAAAGATTTGTAAATCAATATTGTGGAATTATCCATCCGATAAAAATTGATAAAAAGTCAGATTCTTGTTGAATGAATCGAAAAAAGTAGTATTTTTGCACCCGCAAATCGGAAGATTTGGCAAAATAAAATGGGAGCTTAGCTCAGTTGGTTCAGAGCATCTGCCTTACAAGCAGGGGGTCGCTGGTTCGAATCCAACAGTTCCCACGCTGAAAATGAGGAAGTTACGAAAGTGACTTCCTCATTTGCTTTTTGTATTTGCCCATCATTTGCCCATTGGATTCCAAAAACATATATAAAAATACAGAGGCCGTTTTTTATGTTTTGAAAAAAATGCCGCTCCGAAGAGCGGCAAAAATCGCAAAAGTGATAATCCAAATGGATTTATCCATTGCAAAAATACACTTTTTCTTTCTTTTGGCAACGATAAATTTGTGCCTGGTTGAAAACCTGCGCGGGGTGTTCTGTCTTGGGGCTTTGCCCCATCGAGAGAGCGACGGACTGACGAAGGGGCGGCACGCACCTTTGGCAGACAGGCGAAAGACGGACGGGACGGCGAAGGGGAAAACCAAATACAAAACTTTTCCGGCTCGATGGATAGCGGTAGCCATCTTGTAAAATGGCAGCGTCTTTCTTCGCTATCCATCGGGGCGGAAAAGTAGCTGCCGCCAGCGTTGCGGATGCCGCGGGGTGGCAGCGATGGCGCACTGGCGGCAGCGAGACCGCGCCAAAGGGACAAAAAGAGAGCCGCACGGATTGGCGCACGGCTCGGAAAATTGGTTTTTGGTTTTCAGATGGTTCTCATCTGTTTCGGTTGCAGATCCTAAAGATTAGGACCAGGAATGAAGCGATTAGGATGATGGCGAGGAGGTTCCTGCCTACGCAGGAATGACGCTTCGCGTTTTGTTGATGCTGTGCGTTTGACTGCTCATCGTGGATGACGACTTGGGCGAAATGGATGGTGTCGGTGAAGCGGATGGGGACTTGCTCAGCGTGGTAGCTGACGGCAAGACTGTCCTGACGCTTTCCGTCCCTGCCGATTTTGAAGCTGCCTTTGGCTGTCGGGATGGTGATGGTGTCGCCTATCAGCAGCGGGACGATGGAAAAGACTGCGCTGTCGGCGACCGAAGGGAGCGCAAGCAGCGTGTCGATGGGATGCGCTTCAAGCGTTACCAGTTCGGGATGCCGCTCAGCGATTCGCGCGATGCGGCGTGCGGCGCGGCGTTGCGAGTTGCACGAGCAACAGGCGAACATGATGGCCAAGGTGAAAAATGCAAGTCTTTTCATGCTTCAATCGTTTTAGGAGAGTTCGGTCAGGTTCTCGATCATCTGCTTCAGTTCGCCATTTTCGGCGGTGAGCTGTGCGAGCTGGGCGGAAAGCCCGACGATTTCCCGCCGGGCTTCCGTCAGTTCGGAATAGACGCGCTTGTTTTCTTCAACGAGGTTGAAGATGGTTTGCTGCATTTCCCTGATGGTGGCGTTTTGGCGTAGCCGCGTAGCGGCGAGCCAAGAGACGACCCCAGTGATGGGGACGAGCAGTGTGGTTGTCCATTCGTAGGCGTTCATGGCATTAGTAGTCTAATTCGTCAGTGTGGAAAGATGGTGTCGGGATGTCGTCGTTGCCACCGTCGCCGTCACCCGAAACAGGTCTTTCATCGTTTCTTGGCGGTGTGGTGCCTGAGTTTCCGCCGTTTTCATCGCCTATGGTAATGCCGTTCAAATTGGGGTGATTGGGCTGATTGATTCCCATGTTGCCGTCACCATCGCCATCGCCGTCGCCGTTTGAAGTGATGGCGGTGTTCTTGTTGATGTTGCGGCCTTTCTTTTCAGCGCGTGTCTTGATGATGAAGCTGCCGAAGCCGCGCATCGAGACATTTTCGCCGGAGGCGGCATAGGTGATGTAGAAACGCACGGTGTCGCCGATGTCGCCCCAGCCTTTAGTTTGGGCATCGATGTTGAAGTCAGTGCCGGTATAAGGAGTGTTGAAGATGCCGATTCGACCTTTGGTGACATTGTAGGCGACGATGATGAAGTTTGCATCGGCGGGTTTGTCTATGGCTTTAAGGTCATCATATTCGATGATGAAGCCGATGGAGAACCCGTCGGGGCCGCCCATTTCCAAGATTTCGGTCGTAAGCATTGGAGAGTTGATTTTCTCGCCGTTGCCGATGCCTTCAAGCTGTGAGAGGTCGATGGACTTTACGCCATCATCGGTGACGGCGCAAGCCGACAACTGGCTATGAAGCAGGTTTCGGCGCGTCTTGCCCTTGACGCTTTGCGGAAAGAGCGAACGCAGCTGGTCGTCACTGAGTTGGCTTGCCAACGAGGTGAGTTGCGCAAAGAAATTGCGTTGCATGACCTGTGCTGCGGTCTTGGGATTTCTGACTGACTGGGCTTGCCCACGCATATAGGCGATGCCCTTCCATGAAGCACCTACGACGGTGCCGACTTTTCCGTTGAATCCTCCAAGGATTCCTTGTTTAATTGTTCCCATGTGGTTTTTGATTTAGGTTCCCGCTGACGCGGGAATGATGGTTAATGATTTAATGATTTTTGCTTCGGAAGACCTTATTTTCTTGGCGGTCTTTCCGCAATGCCCATTGTGCCGAAGCCGTGGATGGTCATCTTGCTTCCGCTGTTATACATCACCGCCCTGAAGGTGTCGGTCGATTCGCCGAACTGGGCAAGTGCGAAAGTGTGGGCGGCAGTGCCGAAAGGTGCTGCAGCATTGACCATCGCAATTGTCTTTTTGGTTTGGTTGATGACCATGAACACGGGGTATTCCTGTGCGTGCTGTTCGGCATAGATGTCGCCTGTCGGGATGGTGATGACGAGATTGGTGTCGCTGACGGTTGCCGAGACATCTGGGATGTTGGCTTGGCTTGCATTGCCGAGTGAACCGATTTCAGCGAAGTCGATGGACTTCACACCATCGGTTTCGGTTGCACATTCGGCAAGCTGCTTGACCAGCGCGTTGCGATGGCTCATCTTGCCCACGGATGTGGGAAAGAGACAGCGGATTTGCTCAGCCGAGAGTTGGCTTGCCAACTCGTTGAGTTCGGTGAAGAAATTACGCTGCTTGACCTGTGCTTCGGTCTTTGGGTTTCTGACAGACTGGGCGATGCCACGCATGTAGCTGATGCCCTTCCAAGAAGCACCTACGACGGTGCCGACTTTTCCGTTGAATCCTCCGAGGATTCCTTGTTTGATTGTT
>NZ_JBADWU010000011.1:0-19902 GCF_056203535.1 Candidatus Limimorpha sp.
AACAATCAAACAAGGAATCCTCGGAGGATTCAACGGAAAAGTCGGCACCGTCGTAGGTGCTTCTTGGAAGGGCATCAGCTACATGCGTGGCATCGCCCAGTCTGTCAGAAACCCAAAGACCGAAGCACAGGTCAAGCAGCGCAATTTCTTCATTGAAATCAGCGGCCTCGTCTCTCAATTCACGGAAGACCAGCTGAAGACTTTTTTCCCAAAGCCGGTCAGAGGCAAGACCCGCCGAAACCTGCTGTTCCAACAGTTGGCCGAAGCATGTACCGTCACCGACGATGCCAAGCACTTTGACGCCTCACTGCTGTCAACCATCGGCAACGCCTCAACCATCAACTTTGGCGAAGTCAACATCATGACGCTTGTCGGAATCGACCCTGCAACCATGGCGCAATCGCTCAACGCCTTGAACGTCATGTTTGACGGCGACAAATCGGCAGAAGCCTTCAACAATTACGGTGCTTCATCGTCATCAACGCAACCAAGGGAACAATCCACTGCTTTAACTCCACACTGAAGATGAATGCGGACGCACATGAAATCCCTGCACAACCAGGATGGGAGAAAAACGACAGCTTTGTCGTCATTCCGTTCATCTACAAATCTGCCATCGCCATCCACGGCTTCGGCACAATGGGCATTGCGGAAAGACCGCCAAGGAAATAAGGTCTTCCGTAACAAAATCATTAAATCATTAACCATCATTCCCGCCGTCATCCTCGCGGAGGCGGGGACGGGAACCTAAATCAAAAACCACATGGGAACAATCAAACAAGGAATCCTCGGAGGATTCAACGGAAAAGTCGGCACCGTCGTAGGTGCTTCATGGAAGGGCATCGCCTATATGCGTGGGCAAGCCCAGTCAGTCAGAAACCCAAAGACCGCCGCACAGGTCATGCAGCGCAATTTCTTTGCACAACTCACCTCGTTGGCAAGCCAACTCAGTGACGACCAGTTGCGTTCGCTCTTTCCGCAAAGCGTCAAGGGCAAAACGCGCCGAAACTTGCTGCAACGCCAGTTGTCGGCTTGCGCCGTCACCGCTGATGGCGTGAAGTCCATCGACCTCACACAGCTTGAAGGCATCGGCAACGGCGAGAAAATCAACTCCCCGATGCTCACGACTGAAATTGCGGAAATGGGTCCACCGACAGCACCAACAATCGGCATCCTCATCGAGTATGACACCCTTCGCACCATCGAAAAACCCGCCGACGCCAATTATATTGTCGTCGCCTACAACATCACCAAAGGCCGTATCGGCGTTTTCCAAACGCCTTACACAGGCACTGACTTCAACATCGATGTCGATGTGAAAGGCTGGGGCGACATCGGTGACACCGTGCGTTTCTACATCACCTATGCCGCCTCCGGCGAAAATGTCTCGATGCGCGGCTTCGGCAGCTTCATCATCAAGACACGCGCTGAAAAGAAAGGCCGCAACATCAACAAGAACACCGCCATCACCTCAAACGGCGACGGCGATGGCGATGGCGAAGACAACGGTGGCGGCACCACACCGCCAAGAAACGATGAAAGACCTGCTTCGGGTGACGGCGACGGTGGCAACGACGACATCCCGACACCATCTTTCCACACTGACGAATTAGACTACTAATGCCATGAACGCCTACGGATGGACAACCACGCTGCTCGTCCCCATTACTGGGGTCGTCTCTTGGCTCGCCGCTACGCGGCTACGCCAAAACGCCACCATCAGGGAAATGCAGCAAACCATCTTCAACCTCGTTGAAGAAAACAAGCGCGTCTATTCCGAACTGACGGAAGCCCGCCGCGAAATCGTCGGGCTTTCCGCCCAGCTCGCACAGCTCACCGCCGAAAATGGCGAACTGAAGCAGATGATTGAGAACTTAACAGAACTGCCCTAAAACGATTAAAGCATGAAAAGACTTGCAATTTTCACCTTGGCCATCCTGTTCGCCTGTTGTTCTTGCAACTCGCAACGCCGCGCCGCACGCCGCATCGCGCGAATCGCTGAGCGGCATCCCGAACTGGTAACGCTTAAAGCGCATCCCATCGACACGCTGCTTGCGCTCCCTTCGGTCGACGACAGCGCAGTCTTTTCCATCGTCCCGCTGCTGATGGGCGACACCATCACCATCCCGACGGCCAAAGGCAGCTTCAAAATCGGCAGGGAGGGGAAGCGTCAGGACAGTCTTGCCGTCAGCTACCACGCCGAGCAAGCCCCCATCCGCTTCACCGACACCATCCGTTTCGCACAAGTCGTCATCCACGATGAGCAGCGCAGCGAAGGCCGTCATTCCCGCGAAGGCGGGAACCTTTTGGCCATTGCCGCCATCATCCTAATTGCTTCATTCCTGGTCCTAATCTTTAGGATCTGCAACCGAAACAGATGAGAACCATCTGAAAAACCAAAAACCAATTTTTTGAAAAGCCGTGCCATTATGGTGCGGCTTTTCCTTTTATGAAGACACACGCCGCCGCCAGAGCGCCATATATGCCGCCCCATGCGAGGCACCGCGCTGGCGGCAGCTACTTTTCCGCCCCGATGGATAGCGAAGAAAGACGCTGCCATTTTACAAGATGGCTACCGCTATCCATCGAGCCGGAAAAGTTTTGTATTTGGTTTTACCCTTCGCCGTCCTGTCCGTCCTTCGCCTGTCTGCCAAAGGTGCGTGCCGCCCCTTCGTCAGTCCGTCGCTCTCCCGATGGGGCAAAGCCCCATGGAAGAACACCCCACGCAATAACATTTCAAAACACATTTTTCCCATTCCCATTTTTTTCAAAGGAAACCCCCTCAACCCAATCCAAAAAACACCTATATTTGCACGCTCACTTAGCCATAATGAGCAAAGTTTAACACAACGAAAGCCGCCAATCCCCTTTGGCGGCTTTCTATTTTTCATCAAAGTCCTGCTGTCCTACAGGCTATCAATCATCTTTTGTCTTGTCTCATCACTGACTTTGCGATAACACGAAATAGCGACGCTTCCTTCAGTGTGGCCACTCATAGCCGAGATGTCAGAATCCCTAAAACCCGCATCATAAAGATTGCCACAGAAATTTCGTCGCGCCATGTGGCTGCTCGCTATTTCATGCAACTGCTTCTTCGTTTCCAATCTCGTCACAGGGTCTAATATCATTACCGTATAATCAATTTCAGGAATAGCCTTGAAAACCTCCTTAATAGCATCATTATATTTCTGTTGGCTGATGAAAGGCAGCAAAGACTTTCTACTGCTGTCCCGATAGCGTTCAATGATAGTCTTCGCATCAGGATGCAAAGGTATTACCAAAAGTTTGCCGCTGCTATTCTTGGTTTTCCCTGCAACATACTGCAAGCACTCTCCACCAACGATATTTTCCTCCGTAAAGCGGTACAAGTCTCCGCATCTGCAACCCACAAGCGATTGAAACACGAAAATATCTCTCTGGACTGCCAAAGCAGGTCTATCACTCAAATCCGCTTGGAACATTATTTTTCTGTCCTCCGTGCCCAAGAAATATGGAGTCCCATAAACTGATTGGTCCATATTAAAGCCAGAAAACACATCTTCCAACTTTGCTTTTTTCACCTTCACAAGCCAATGCCAAAAAGCCTTAATATACTTGATTTGAACAACAACATAATTCAGGCTTCTCGGTTCAACACCCCTTTTCAAAGAAGATTCATACCCATCATAAACCTTAACATACTTTTTCTTGGGCACAAGTTTCTTCTGCACTTTCTTTCCTTCCTTCACATCCACTTCCTCCCACAGCTTATATTCATCCAAGACAAAGCCACGGAAATCATTCAAATCCGAAGTCGTCACCTCATTCAATTTAAAACGCTTTCCAAGATACCTTTCCATCCGTTCCCACAAACCTATGCAAGTCTGATATGTCTTATGCCTCACGGAAACAATCACACCCAATTTAAGTTGCTCATCGACATATTCACGGAACACATCGACAAAGAAACGATTCTCAAGCTTTTCCCTAATGCGCTTTTCTTCCAACTTTTTCCTTTTTTCCTCTTTATAGGATTTGATTACCCACTGCCGTTGATTCATCGCTCCATCTTCATCCTTCACTTCCTCCCATACTATATCATTGACCCAACCATCAACAACATCCCCCGTCAAATCAACATCCACTGTTTCACTCCATTTTCCAAGAAGGTAATCTTTCAAAAGATGAAGTCGAGATGAAATCTCACGACATTCATCATAATTTTTCTGTAACCTTTTTTCCTTTGGAAACCCTGTTTTCTCATCCCAGTTATTCGCTGCAATAAAAATTCCAGTTGAATAACGCTTTGCAAGAGAAGTGCCGCTGACAAAACGCATTTTGATTTCTACGCGTTCACTATCAGACTTCTTTCCCTGATAAATGTAATAATTTACTTTTGCCATAATGATAAATTTTTGTTTAACAATGTTTTACAAAATCCGCGAGCCTCATTTCCGAGCCTCCTTTTCCCCTTCAGATTTTGTTCCACAAAGATACAAAAAACATCTCAAACTTTGTCAGTTTTTTGTCAGTTTTTTGTCAGAAAAAGCACAATTATTATATCTTGTTATAGTTTCAAAGTCTACCTATAAATTTATATATTACTGAATTTCAGCATATTAAGCAAATATCAAAACAATAACAAGCGTCAAAAAACAACAATCGTTCAACCCCGCTATGGGCTACTGGAAGGCTGCAAGAAGCAGCCTTTTTTTGTTTTCAAAACACAGAGAAACAGCCTTGGGAATCTAACTCGCGGCATAAAAGCATTACTCCTTTTGAGCAAACATCTTGTCAATCAAATCCCTGTAGCGCAGCATGACCACCTTGCGCTTTACTTTGAGCGTCGGCGTCATCACGCCTGTAGCCATCGACCATTCATCGGACACAAATTCGTATTTCTTGACTTTTTCGGTCTCGCCCAAACTGCCGTTTATCTTGTTGATTTCGGCTGCAAAACGCTTTAATACGACAGGATTCTCCAACAATTCACGAGGCGTAGTGAATGTTTCACCATGTCTTTGACACCAGCCTTTCATAAAATTGAAATCAGGCTGGATGATAGCACCCGCAAACTTCTGGTTTTCACCGACTACCACACATTGTTCAAAGAAAGGCGAATTAACGAATTTCCGTTCAATCAATTCCGGATTGATGTATTTTCCGCCCGAAGTCTTGAACAGATTCTTGATGCGTCCCGTAATCATCAGCTGGTTAAACTCATTCAGTCGGCCCATGTCGCCCGTATGAAACCAGCCTTCATCGTCAATGACTTCCTTGGTCAGCTCAGGGTTATGGTAATAACCCATCATCACATTATGGCCACGGCAAATGATTTCCCCGTTGTCGGCAATCTTCACCTCAACACCTGGCAAAGGCTGCCCGACGTAACCGATTCGTCGTCCATGAGGATTGTTGTTGCTTACCGCAATGACAGGCGAAGTCTCCGTCAAGCCGTAACCTTCATAGATTGGCATTTTTATGGCTGAAAAGAAACACGCGATTTTGCGCGAAATACCGGCCGCTCCCGACACGATGATGTCGAAATTCTCGGCACCCAAATTCGTGCGGATTTTGCTATAGACCAGTTTATCGGCAATACGAAGTTCCAAATTGTAAAGCCGTGAACGCTCCGAAGCATCCACCTCGTAATACCCTGTCAGATGCAACGCCCAGAAAAACAACCTTTTGGAAAAGCCTTCCATTTTCTTTCCCGAAGAATAGATGGTATCGTAAAAGCGTTCCAACACACGCGGAACGGCACACATCATCGTCGGGTGAATCTCTTTCATGTCGGCAGCTATAGTGCCCAGATTTTCAGCGTAATAGATTGACATGCCTTTGTAATGGTAGGCATAAATCAAGGCACGCTCGTAAGCATGGCAAACAGGCAGGAAACTGAACGCACGCTTTGAATCGGGCGAGAAAATCTGATGGAAATTCTTGAACTGATTCATCAGGTTATAGTTCGACAGCATCACGCCCTTGGGAGTTCCCGTAGTGCCCGAAGTATAGATAATGGTGGCACAATCCATTTCATCAACAGCGTTTTTTCTCGCTTCAAGTTCTTCTTTGTGAGGATGTTGCGCACCAAGTTCCATCAATTGGTCGAAATACGGATAAACTTCGCGGTTCATCATCGTATACACCATTTTCAATTGTGGTGCATCAGGAAGAACATTGGTGATTTTGTTCATCACGGCCAAACCATCAGTAATGACCATCTTGGCTTCGCAATCCTTCAAAATGAACCTGTAATCCTCTTCACTGATGGTCGGATAAATCGGAACGCTAATTGCACCGACCTGATTGATTGCCATGTCAATCATATTCCATTCGGGACGGTTATTCAGAATCATCGCCACCTTGTCTTCTTTCCGAATGCCCAGTTCGATAAACGCATAACTCAGTTTATCGACACATTCAATATACTCTTGAATGCCGTACTTCCTCCATTCGCCGTTTTTCTTTCCTGCAAGCGCAACTGCCTGATTAGGAAACTTTTCAACGTAATTCGAAAGAAGATCAAATATGCGTTTCACTTCCATAAACTGAAAAAATGCTCGTTTTCAAGGCGCAAATATAGCAATTTTATGAAATTCCTACTCAATTTTTAGATTTTGTGGATTTTTGCATATCAAAATATAAACCCAATTTGTCGCACCACTCTTAATTAGCAAGCATATTCCGTTTTACCACTTCATCACTTTCCCCTCCAAACAGAAAATTGCTTATTTTTGCCGCAAAATTCACACACAATGGAAGACAATTACAAGAACAACATGGTGTTCGGCGTTCATCCGATCCAGGAACTGATTCGGGCGCAGAAAGAGATAGAAAAGGTGTTCATTCAGAATGGTGTGCGCGCACCCGAAATTTCAGAGATTTCGAATTACTGCCGCGCCAACGGCATCCCCGTGCAATATGTCCCGATGGAGAAAATGAACCGCCTGACGCGCAAGAACCACCAAGGCATTATTGCTTTCATTTGTCCCATTGAATATCAGCCTCTTGAGAAAGTCATTCAGATGATTTTCGAAGAAGGCCGCGACCCGTTTATTTTAATGCTCGACCGCGTCACCGATGTGCGCAATTTCGGTGCCATCGCCCGTACGGCCTACGCTGCCGGTGTCGACGCCATCGTCATTCCGTCAAGAGGCTCGGCGCTCATCAATGGCGATGCCATGAAGACTTCGGCAGGAGCCTTGTCTGCCATCAACATTTGCCGTGTCGACAATATGAAGGATGCCATGGATTTCCTGAAAGCCAGCGGTTTGCGTATTGTCGGATTCACCGAGAAAGCCAAGCAGAGCCTATGGCAATCAGACCTGACTGGGCCTCTTTGCGTGATGATGGGTTCGGAAGAAGACGGCATCAGTCCCGCCTACATGAGCCGCCTCGACGACCATCTGCTCATCCCGATGCCAGGCGACATCGACTCGCTGAATGTCAGCGTCGCCACCGGCATTGTCTGCTTCGAGGTAGTGCGGCAAAGACTTTAAGTATTCAAAGTTGTTACACGCGATAGCGTCACTCCCGCGCAGGCGGGAGTCTCATTATTTAAAAAAATCAGTCCCCGAGATTCGAGGACTGATTTTTTTAATTCAGACGCACGCGTCTCTACATTTTATTTCAAATATTTATCCAGCCAATTGTAGAATCTTCTTTGCCAGAGGACGCCATTTTGTGGTTGCAGCACCCAGTGGTTTTCATCCGGGAAATAGAGGAATTCCGCATCGATGCCACGAAGCACGGCTGCATTGTAGGCCTGCATGCCTTGTGTGAAGCAGATGCGGTAATCCAAACCACCATGAATGACGAGAATTGGAGCCGTCCATTTATCGACAAAGAGGTGCGGTGACTGAGCGTATGACTTTTGAGCCACAGCATTATCCTTCTCCCAGAATGCACCGCCGAGGTCCCAGTTGACAAACCACATTTCTTCGGTTTCAAGATATTGTGCATCAAGGTTAAACATGCCATCATGGGCAATCAAAGCCTTGAAACGGCCATCGTGGTGACCTGCCAACCAATACACCGAAAATCCGCCGAAACTGGCGCCAACGGCACCGAGACGGTTTTCATCAATGTAAGGTTCCTTCGAAACTTCGTCGATAGCGCTGAGGTAGTCTTCCATACACTGCCCGCCATAGTCGCCGCTGATTTCTTCAAGCCATTCCTGACCGAAACCAGGCAGGCCGCGACGGTTAGGAGCAACGACGATGTAATCGTTGGCAGCCATCATCTGGAAATTCCAACGATAGCTCCAGAACTGACTCACTGTGCTTTGTGGACCGCCTTCGCAATACAGCAAAGCCGGATAATGCTTGCTTTCATCGAAATGTGGCGGGAAAATCACCCAAACCAACATGTCCTTGCCATCGGTGGTCTTTACCCAACGTTCTTCAACCTTACCCATGGTGAGCTGATTAAAAATGTTGTCGTTGATGGTGGTGATTTGTGTGACCTCGCCCGTTGCAGGGTCGACGCTGAAAAGTTCCGTCGGGTGACTCATGCTTTGCTTGCCGGCAATCAGCTTGTCACCAGCGTAGGCTACTGAAACATAGTTGTGTGTGCCTTCTGTAATCTTGCGGATTTCGCCGTTTTCAAGGGTCAAGGCATAAAGTTGGTCTGTGGCGTAAGTGTCACTGATAAAGTAAAGGGTCTTGCTGTCATCAGCCCAGCTGAAGCCTGTGCAGCATTGGTCGAAGTTGGCGGAATAGTCTGTCTTTTCGCCGGTTTCAAGGTTCATGACCATGAGACGTTGTTTGTCGGATTCATAGCCATCACGTTCCTGACTTTCCCAAGCCATGTATTTGCCATCGGGCGAGATGACGGGGTTCATGTCGTAGCCCATCATGCCTTCGGTAAGGTTGCGGCATTCGCCGGATTGAATGATGTACTGATAAATGTCGGTGTTGGTTGAAAGTGCGTATTCCTTACCGACTTTCTTGCGGCAGCAGTACACGAAACTCTGTCCGTCAGGCATCCAGCGCACTTGTTCCATGCCGCCCCAAGGACGGACCGGAGCTTCCCATTTTTCGCCAGCCATGGCATCGAATGAGGCCTCGAGTTTGCCAGAACTGATGTTGCCCACGAAAAGATGGCTGAAAGTGTCGACCCACTGGTCCCAATGACGGTACATCAAGTCGTTGTTGATGCGGCCCGATGAAAGCGGGAGGTCAGGGTAGATGTCGGCGACCGTTTCGTTGAGTTTCACTTCCTTGCAGAACACAACCTGCGAGCAATCAGGTGAATAAAGGAATCCGTTGATGTCGTCTGGTTCGTTGGAAATCTTTTCGCGGCCAGTGCCGTCAGGGTTGATTTCCCAAATCTGCATCGAACCGCTTTCGGCGCAAAGAAATCCGATTTTCTTGCCATCGGGACGCCATTGCGGGCTGTATTCGCTGTTCTTTGAATCGGAAAGGACGCGGCAGTTGCTGCCGTCGGCATTCATGATGTAAAGCGTTGAGCCGCTGCGGTTTTCCTCAACGCTGTAATAAGTCACATTGAAGACGACCTGGCTGTGGTCGGGCGAGACGCTCGATTCGCCGATGCGCCCCATGCTCCAAAGCACTTCTGGGGTCATCACATCCGATTGAAGGGTCATTTCTTTCGGCCCGATTTTTTCTTTGCCTTGAGGTTCAGTCTCAGGCTTTTGCGTGTTGCACGATACGAGTAAGCAGGTAATCATGGCTAACAAAGGTAAACTGTGTTTCTTCATATAAAACGTATTTGAAATTTGGCGGTAAAATTAGGAAATAAAACGGCTCACAGCATGGAAAGGGAAAAATTCCCAGCATTTTGTTTTTGATATCGGGTAAATGTGCTATTTTTGCAGACGAAAAATAAAAAATGGAAAACAATTCCGCATATTGGCTTGATATCGTAGATTATGATTTGGCAACAGCCGAGGCAATGTATTCTACCGGACGTTGGCTTTATGTGGGGTTTATGTGCCATCAAGTGATAGAGAAAGTCATAAAGGCTTATTGGTGTGGCACTCAAGATGATGACCCACCTTATATCCACAATCATAGCCGTTTGGCTCAAGGCTGTGGCATTTGGAATGATTTGACTGACGAACAGAAAGATTTTTTGGAAACAGTCACAACTTTTAACATAGAAGCACGTTACCCTCGGTATAAAGAAGAACTCTCACGTCGACTCACCAAAGAAACATGTCGTGAAATTATTGACAAAACCAACACATTGCAATTATGGATAAGGGAAAAGCTCTCAGAAAAGACGAAGCCCTCGAACTCGTAAGACAATACAAGGAAGTGATTGCTCCTCGTTTTGATGAACGGACAAAAGTGTACATGTTCGGTTCCTACAGTAAGGGGTATGCCAATGCCGATAGTGACATTGATGTAGCTGTCGTTGTTCCAAAAATTGAGGAAAACAAGTGGTTCGATTGGGTTAAAAGTTTGTGGCACGATGTGGGGAAAGTGAGTTTCCTTATAGAACCCGTGTTGTTGGAACAAGACGAATTATCGCCACTTTACCGTGATGTTATGCTCACAGGAATTGCCGTGTGACGACAAGTAATGAACTTTTTTTTCATTAATCCTTTGAGAATTTGCTGAATTACACTATTTTTGCACCGCTTTTTAGAATTTTTAATTAAAAGAGAAATACTATGTTAAGTCAAGATGTAAAGATTGGAAGTGCAATCCGTATGGATGGTAAGATTTATTTCTGCATTGACTTCCAACACGTTAAGCCAGGTAAAGGCAACACTATCATGCGTATCAAATTGAAGGATGTGCTCAGCGGCAATGTGCTTGAAAAGCGTTTCGACATTGGCGTGAAGCTGGAAGATGTCCGCGTTGAACACCGTCCTTACCAATACCTTTATAAAGAAGGTGAAGATTATATCTTCATGCACACCGAGACCTACGAACAAATCCCGATCATGGAAGAAAACATCACCGGCGTGAAGTTCATGAAGGAAAATGATGTCGTTGATGTCGTTGTCGACGCTTCAACCGAAACCATCCTTTACGCAGAAATGCCTGTGAAGACTGTCCTTCAAGTGACTTACACTGAACCTGGTGAAAAGGGCAATACCGCCACCAACGCCATGAAGGAAGCTACCGTTGAAACTGGCGCAGTCATTAAGGTGCCGTTGTTCATCAACAATGACGATATGGTTAGAGTTGACACCCGTACCGGTGAATACTGCGAACGCGTTAAAGCTTAATGCTTTCCAGATGATACAAGAAAGCGCAGAACCTTTGTTTAGGTTGCTGCGCTTTTTTTCACAAACATTTTTGGAATCCGATTGTTATAAGATTATAATCAACCAAGACAATGAAAATACCACAGACAAGCTTGCGCGAAATAGCAGAACTTATTGGTGCGGAATATGTTGGCGACCCTGATATCCCGATTACGGGATTAAATGAAATCCACAAGGTGGAAAAGGGCGACATTACTTTCGTCGATCATCCGAAATACTATGCGAAGGCACTTAATTCGGCAGCAACGACGGTGCTGATTAATGTGCGTGTCGATTGCCCTGAAGGTAAAGCCCTTCTTATTCATAATGATCCTTTTGATGCTTTTCTGCGCATTTTGCGCCATTTCCGTCCGTATGAACCTCAGGAACAAGCTATTAGTTCTTCTGCTGAGATTGGCGAAGGCACTCGCATTATGCCGGGCGCTTTTGTCGGCAATCATTGCAAGATAGGTAAGAATTGCGTCATTCATCCAAATGTCACCATTTACGATTATTGCGTGGTTGGTGATAATGTCGTCATCCATTCGGGAAGCGTGATTGGCGCCGACGGCTACTATTTCCAGCGCCGTTCGGAAGGCTACAAGAAATTTGAGTCGTTTGGCCGAGTCGTCATCGGCGATGATGTTGAGATTGGCGCGTTGTGCAGCATCGACAAGGGCGTTACTTCCGACACCATTATTAATAAAGGTACGAAAATGGACAATCATTGTCAGGTTGGGCATGACAGCTACATTGGCTGCAATTGCCTGATTGGAAGCCATGCTGCCATTGCTGGCGTTACGCGCATCGAAGATGATGTAATTCTTTGGGGGCGCGTCTGCGTCAACAAGGATTTGGTGATTGGCGAAGGGGCTGTCGTTTTGGCCACTTCTGCTGTCGACAAATCCATTGCTCCCGGAAAGGCCGTTTTCGGCGTTCCGGCTCAGGATGCCCGAAAGCAATGGCGCGAACAGGCTGCCATGCGTCAATTGCCTGATTTTCTGAGAGAATACTATCAAAAACAAAAAAACGAACAGTAATTTATGAAAAGACTTTGTTTGCTATTGCTGGTTCTGCTTTCCTGGGCAAGTGCTTTCGCCCAGCGGCAAATGCATACTTATCAGTATGCGGAAAAAGACGGAAAGCCCTTGCTGATGGATGTGTATATGCCTGAAAACATAAATGATAGCACTATAACTGTCGTTTATGTTTTTGGCGGAGGTTTTGTCAGTGGCGAAAGAAACAACTCAAGTTCGGCGGAATATTGCAATAAACTGGCAGATTTTGGCTATATTGCCGTTGCCATCGATTACCGTTTGGGATTAAAGGGAGAGAAAAATCTCGGTCTGTTCAATCACAAGCCGGTGGAAAAAGCCGTTCATTTTGCTACAGAAGATGCCATTTCTGCATTGAGTTATCTTGTAATAAATGCTAACAGTTTGAAAATCAACACCAAAAATATTGTCATGGTTGGCAGTAGTGCAGGTGCTGTCACGGTGCTTCAAACTGATTATGCGCTGTGTAACGGTTTCTTGAATGCCAGTATTTTGCCTGATGATTTCCGTTTGGCGGGTGTGGTTTCGTATGCCGGAGCCATCTTTTCGACCGAAGGCAAGGTGAAATACCGCAATCATGCTCCAGCTCCTACAATGCTGTTTCATGGAACGGCTGACAAGTTAGTGACTTATAAACAGTTGCGCCTGTTCAGTACGGGATTTTTCGGTTCTTCCAAGATTGCTCCACGATTTGAAAAATTCGGTTATCCTTATTATTTCCGCCGTTATGAGGATTACGGACACAGCGTTGCCTCCTTGTTTTTGCCAACCATCGACGATTTTAACTGGTTTGTCGAGCATTTTGTCGTCAATCGGGAACAGTTGCAGGTGGAAGAGGATTATAGAAATATGAATAGGGCTTCTGATTCGCCGCTTGATAGATTTACGCCGGATGATTTTTATAAATAATTGTAGGTTGTCAGACCATGTCACTCTTAAATATAGTATAAGACGAAACGGAAGGATAAATTACATAAATTCTGTTGTTCAAATAATTGCATCAATACAACGTGTTTTATCGTTGCTAAATAAATAAATAAATAAATAAATAAAACTCACTGATTCTTTCCTTGGCCATTGATTTCAAGGCATCAAGCAAAGATGGTATCCGTCTTATAGTCGTGGCATAATCCCAATTGGAACAATTTTAGCAGTCTGGTTTTCATATTTTTTCATGTATTTGTGAAAATATATAAAAAATGTGTATTTTTGCATCCTGTTACTTTACACCCTATATATAAGGGTAGAATTGTGTCTAATGAAGACAAACTTTCATAAAAAAGCAATCACAAAAGCATTCGCGTTTTTGGCTTTTTTTGCAATTACACTGCAAATGCCAAAGTCGCTAGTTGCACAGCAGTCCAAGGTTGACATCTTCGCTGGTGTCAATCTTAGGTATCGTTCAATTTGGCTAAATGATAAGATGTATGAACTGCTTGTCAATGTCACGCCAGGAATGAAATGGCGTTTTGGCGATGACTGGCAGGTTGCAGCCCAAGCGTTTGTTCCGGTGGTGAATGACTATGGCGGCTATTACAAAGGCCTCCGGCTGAATATGGCGGTAGTTTCGAAGGAACTTCAGGTAGGAAACCATTACCTGAAGTTAAGTGGCGGATTGTTCGGTGGAGAACGTTTCGGTGCTGATGCGAAATGGCTTTGGCCTGTCTCATCTTGGTTCGCAATGGAAGGGCAGGTAGGTTTCACAGGATTATATACTTTTACCACATCCGACATTGGATTCAGCTATATGGATCGTCTGACAGGCTTACTTACGGCGCGTTTTTATTTGAAAAAAAGTGAAACGGAATTCAGGATTAGCGGAGGACGGTTTAATTTGGGAGACTATGGCGGCAGCATAGCTTGGCTGAAGCATTTCAAGTACCTCACTGTGAGTGCCTACATTCATGGTGGAAACCGATACGGAGAAGTCTATCTAATGAATGGAAATTATTGGGATCAGCGCATTGCAGGAGGTGCATCCATTGTTGTCATGCTTCCATTCCAAGGCGACCAAAAGCGCGAGAAGACACTTCGGGTACGTCCGGCTTCAAATTTCCGATTGACTTACGACTATATGGCTGAAGCAAACGCCCTCCAGATGTATGACACCGACCCTGAGGAAAACGAAAGGACTGGCAATTTTACTAAAGCTAAATGGGGGATTTCGCGATGAACAGGTTTATTAGTCACATGACGGCTCTCGTCTTTATTTTGCTTCCTGTATTAGGTAAGGCTCAAATCTATACGGGTGTTGAAGGTTTGCTGCAGGTTCCTTCAGCTGAGCTAAGTCCGGCCAATAGTTTGCGCTTAGGCACTCATTATGTGAATTCAAATTTCGTTCCAAACGGTTATTCAATGGATTCCCCGACAGCATTCTATGTTTCCCTTACTCCTTACAGATGGGTGGAAGCATCATATATGATACTGATGTGGAAAAAAGAAGGCACCTATCTGCCCGATAGATCGTTGTCTGTGAAATTGCAACCTTTGAAAGAGGGGAAATGGCGGCCTGCACTTGTGGTCGGTGGCTTCGACATTTGGGGCACATCGCTTAACAAGAACTTCTATGCGGCGACAGTAAAGCACTTTGAAGGATTTGGAGGGAAATGGGGACTGAACGTCGCTTATAGGCATTATTTTAAAGAGGCTAGTGCCGATAAATGGAACGGTTTTGTTGGTGGCTTGACATTTCGCCCCAATTTCTATCGCGACCTAAGAGCCACTGCCGAATATGACGGATGTGAGTTTAATATCGGAATAGATGCCAAATTCAAAGTTGTGAGGGTACAATTCATTCTTCAAGATTGGAAGCATGTTTCCGTAGGCCTTTGCCTCGAACTAAACGACTTGTAAAACATAGAACGAAAAAAAAATGGGATTTTTTCACTTTCCAATGGAAAAAATATATACTTTTGCACGCTAAAATTTAAAAATTCAAATTATTAAATGATAATACTATGAACAAATCAAAAATCGTATGGCTGTTAGCCATAGTGTTGTGTTTGGGAGCTTGCTCGAAACACGAAAAGGATTACGAAGATGTCACACCCCCGACAGAACCAAATGGTGAGTATGCCATTACAGGTCATGTGACTGATTATCAAGGTAATGTGTTGTACAATGCTACAGTACAGACCAGTGAAGGACAATCTGTAAAGACCGACAAGGATGGTGTCTATTTCATGGCAATGCCTGAACCTGACCCATCCAAGACTTACTCATTGACGGCTACGTATGAAGGCAAGAAAGATGTTTCAAAAAGCGTCACTCTTACTAAGCAAGTTGGCGGAATGATTGCTCGTCAGGATTTCCGTCTTCCTTCTTCTTCAACTGTTACTACTTTCCTTGGTGATAATGAAGGAGACATTAATACTGAATTCATTGACCACAACGATTTCGCTAAGACTTTGGTTGGAGCTTACGTTGAAGGCTATGAAGATGAAGTTTTCCAACTTGACCTTTTCTATTATAATGAAGATTTCGGAGCAGCCCAAGAAACCCCTGATCCTACCAGCGGAACTTTTGAAAAGGACAAATTGTTCTTTGCAGCCAGTGTCACATTTGCTGAAGGTGGGAAAAAAGACAGGGCTGATATCCTGTACACATTATTCTTTAACTTCGACACCGAAACTCAAAACCATAGCATCATCAGAAGCTTCAGCAATGGCCGTTGGAGCGATGTTCCGGAAAGCCAACTGACACATGAACCCAATAGAGTGGCTATAAATAATGCTGTGCTTGGTGTCGTTTATGCAGCTTTCTGTTTCACCAACATCACGCTCACACCTCGTACAACACCTCTTGTTTTCAATCCAAGCAATGTTGACAATATTTACGGATCAGCTCCAGTTGTTGTGCCTTATACAGAATTTGGTTATAAGGTTGGCGTAGATTTGTATATGCCTACACACTGCCAGTTGCAAGCCTTATTGCTTGAAGTTATTGCCCGTGAATTTGGTTTAATTAGCCATGACAGGACTTACAGATGGGATGTTAACTTGACCTTACCGGTGGGAACAGGCGTTGATTTCTCCGGTCATCAGGAATACACGCACATCGCCTATAAGAGAAATGGAAAAATAGCCGAGGCTGACCTCTATGGCGACTTAGTATACGATGCCACCACATATAACCATCAGCATGTCGGTGGAGGAAACTAATTAAGGACTAAATTAAAAATTGAACACTATGAAGAATCTTAGAAATTTTGCAATAGTAGCTTTGTGTGTCATTGGCCTTTCAATGCCAATGACAGCTCAGACCACCCTTCCTCAAAAGGGATATTATTTGGGCATTGCAACGGGTGCCTCAATGGGCACCTGCACCTTCCGCAGTTATTCCGATAATGGAAAGACGGCAAGAGCGGAATATGGCATTTCAGCCGGTTACCGTTTTTCACCTCTGTTTTCCCTTGACCTCAATTTCATGAGAGGCAATGTAGAAATGACACCTATGGATTGCTGCACGGAACAATGGCTTAGCGTTACGGGGCAGATGTTCGCTTCTAAACCTACAGCAAGTGAATTGGCTTCATGTTGGAAATACAGCAACCTGACAACAGAAACCAAGTTTGCCCGCTTCTCTCTGCAAGGCAACATTAATCTTCTCTATATCTTTGAAAGCTTGAGAGATAGCCGTTGGAAGTTTGACGTATCGCCTATGATTGGCGGAATCCAGACCCACACTACGATTAGTGGTAAAATGGAATCAGGCGATTTCAATGAGCAAAAATATGCTTCACAATGGCATTTCACATACGGAGGACAAGGTTCTTTCGGCGTTGCTCTTGACAACAACATTGAAGTCCGCATATATGGCGGTGTCAACTTCCTTACAGGTGACCGTTTTGACAACCTTCCGAAGTGGCAGCACACTGAGAACCTAATGTATGAAGGTGGTGCAAAGCTGATATGGAATTTTGGTAATGCAAGCAATAACAAAATTGTTATCGCTGAGCAAGAAAATCAAATGGCCAATGGAGCAGTAAACGTTGATTTGAATGGTGTTGAAGAGCGTCTTGATATGATTTATAATGAGCTTACTCAGCTGAGAGCCGAAGGAATCGCTGGAAATGCACAAGGTCAGCAAGTACAAGGCTCTGAAAATGGAGAAGGTTCGGACTACACTGTAGTTTTGGGCGGCTATCCTTTCAGCATTTTCTTCAACCTTAATTCTGCTGAATTAAAGTCCGACAATGACCGTGTCAATTTGAAAACCTTTGCACAGTTTGCAAAGAAATACGATTGCAAGATTCGTCTGAGAGGCACTTGCGATGAGGCTACAGGTTCTGCTGGCTACAATCAGGCTCTTTCTGAACGCCGTTGCAACACCGTGAAGGATGAACTTGTTAGATTTGGCATGGATGCTCAAGACATTGTCATTGAAGCAGCTGGTGGTGTTTCTGAATTTGATAATGTAGAAAACAACCGCCGTGTATTTCTTGATTTCGTCCGTTAATTAGTTATTTTTAATTGGTTATTCACTATTTTGAGACTGTTTCTATGTAGAAACAGTCTCAATTTTTTATCTATTCTGAAACTCTATCTTGGGGTATAAACAAATATTAGGGTAAAATCTTCGGGAATCATCATAGAACATACTGGTGATTTGAGCGTTCAAAAGTTATGAACAAAAAAAGTGCAAATTTCGTGGCAGCCCAATAACCACCAAAAACGGGCATAACCAAGGCCGTCAGCTATACAAAGCAGTCGGATGTCAGTTCCTTGAAGGACGTGCCATAGATCCGCAGGCTGTTCTTGAAGGAATAAGAAGATCTACATGGAAAGCAAACTTATGCGCAGCTTTCCGAGCGATACGGATGCTCAACGAGGACAATACAAAGGCACTTGGACAAGGGCGAAAGTCCGGCACAAAGACGCTTCCTCCACAGTGTCGAATATTGTTTTCATATCGTTTTGGTTTTTGGTTATGGCAATATAACAATGTTGAAAACGTTTTGTTTGGCGATAATATGCAATTTGTCCTTTTTAGAACCAAAACAATCAAAACCTGCAAAACTTTTGTTTATCTGAATCTGAATCTCGCAACTTATTGCCTTATAGGCAGTTCCTGTCCGTCAGACCAGATATTTGCCTCGGACTTCCTTCAGATTCCACCTCACGATGGACACCCTTGCTTTCAGCTGTAGCCTTCCCACTGTCAGGGCGGCTTGGGGACTCACACCCGTTAGAATACGTTCGTGCTGGGCGAACCAAAAAAGGACTCACGATTTCTCGTAAGTCCTTGTTCTTAATGTAGCGCGGGGGGGTCACGATCCCTCGACCTCCGGATTATGAATCCGACGCTCTAACCAGCTGAGCTACCGCGCCAACATTGCTTCTTTTCAAAAGCGAGTGCAAAATTACAAAAAAAAATCTACCCGTGCAAGAAAAAACAAAAATATTTTTCTGAAAATGGGGTTTTTGCCTTTTAATACGATGCTTTTTGCGTATAATTTCAAGTGACAATGCTTATTTGACACCTTCCACAGTGTATCCCTTGGCTTTCAATAGAGCAAGAATGCCTCGTTCGCCCCCCAGGTGACCTGCGCCAAAGACGAAGAGCGTTGAGTGTTCAGTCATTACATCAGGCATCTGTTTTATCCAGTTGTCATTACGATTGTAGATGAGAGTCGTCATATCCTCAGGGGTAGAATCGCACTCATTTTCCATCTTCATGTCAATGATTTCGGTCAGTTTTACCATGTCCTGAGCGTAATAAGCCTTAATAAGTTCATCGAGCATCAAATCGTAGAATTCAGGGTAGTCAATCATACACATAAGGCTCTTCACCTGTTCTTCAATACTCTTGCCGAAGAGTACGTGTGACTGGAAATAAACAGACTCAAATCCGCCTACCGGTTTACCCATCTGCTGAGCAGTTGCCTGAAAATAGTTATCAATGCCATTTTGAGGGTTGTACTGTCCGTTGTTCTTTTTGACACAGGCGAGTACAGTAAGGGTGTTTTCTATACTAGCAGGTGACATTTTTCCCATCTGGCTAAAGATCAGGGGTGAGCTCAGCTTCATACTTGTTGCATTCTCGAAGTAAGAGTCGAGTTTGTTAAATTGCTCTTCGGTCATCACATTCTTCAGCGTTTGCCCTTCTGGAAGCATCATGCAGTTTTGGAGTACTACCATACTATCAGGATTCATATCTGCCATTGACAATTCGCCATACACCTGTTCAACGCTATTAAGAGCGTCCTTTGCCCCTGAAATCTGATCCACGAAACTAGCGTCGGCTACATGGTAAGTACCTATTATATACGAATCCTTCTGGAGTCCGTTACCCGAAATGCGATAAAGGAGTTGTGCTGACGAGGGCATCACCGATGCTGCAAGCACCCAAAGCAATAGAAATAGCTTTTTCATTGTAATACTGTTTGTATAATTGTTCGACAAAAGTAATAATTATTTTTTGAAAAACAATATTTATAATTCTTTTTTTAAGAATATTTATACCGTTTCTATCTTTACTTTTATTGTGTTTTTTTATATACAAACGTTGTATGTATATAGCAGTATATATTCTGTATATAATTTGAACGTAGGGTTTGTTTCTGGTGTCGGTATTGTATATGCATTTTGTCTGTGATTTTTATGCGTAAACTATGCATAAGCTATGCATTGAGTGTGCTCTAAC
>NZ_JBADWU010000012.1:0-4454 GCF_056203535.1 Candidatus Limimorpha sp.
GCCAACTTCAAGTAGGACGGAGTCCAATTTTCTCTCGTTCTCTAATTCTTGACAAAGAAAAAGAGAGAAGCCTGCCGGAAGTGCAAGACAACGAGCTACGGAAATCCTTTTGGAATTAGAGACTTTCGCTGCCCTCAAGGAATGCGATGCGATTCCCGTAAATTCCAGCGCGAAGCGCCAACTTCAAGTAGGACAGAATTCAAATTTCTCTCATTCTCTAATTCTTGACAATGAAAAAGGCAACTATATACTTTTTGACCCATGTTGATTGTCAAAGTCTTGTCAATTGTCGGGCAGCATCTCGGAGAGATGCGATTTCTGTTACCCCATACGTAGTGTGGGGCATGCGCATAACCCATAGATATGCTGGACGTCGCTACCCTACACTCCGCTACGCTCGTATAGGGTAACAGAAATGTGACCTCTTCGAGGTCGGCGGGTCTAATAATATATAGTTGCCAAGAAAAAAATGAACGGAGGATGTTAGTCCATTGAAAAGATTTAACGTCGTCGTCCTAAGGTATTAAAATTCAATCGTATAACTTCCATTTTTGTATGTCTTGCCGAAAATGTCTGCCGTGATACCCACAGGGATGGTCACCTGCATCGTTTTCTTATTATTTCCCCGTTCCCAACGCACCCGCAAGGTTCCATAGGGCGTTTCTTCCGTGACTTCCGTCCAGGTGATGCCTTCAGGGGTCTGCGGACGGATGCTCACCCGCCTATAGCCTGGCTGTGTGGGGATGATGCCGCCAAGTGCCTGATAGAACCAGCTGCCAATGCCGTTGTAGCAGTTGTGCAGCCGCGAGCGTTCGCCGTTCCACGACTCCCAGACGGCTGTCGCTCCGTTGTCCATCATATATAGATACCCCGGATAGTCGGTCTTCTTGAGCATACGGTAAATGAAGTCGCATTCGCCGGCATGGGTGGCCCATTCGGTCAGGACGGGCACGCCGACAAGTCCGCAGGCGATGTGGTTGTCGTATAATTGTGCAGTTCGTTCTGTGAGTTTCCTTGCCACTAATGCGGTAAGCGTGTCGGGAACTGCACCCACGAGCAAGGGATAGGCCATGTCTATTTGCGATCCTGTTCCGTAGGTTCCGTCTCCGTGGTAGAAAGTCTGGTGGATGTTGCGGTTCAGCATTTCTAACTGTTCGGCATAGCGGATACTGTCCTGAACTATGCCGAGATGTGCGGCGATATGGGTCATGTCGCGCAGACACTGACTCATTGCGCAGTTGCTGACCAAGTCGATAGACTCTCGGTTTTTGACATCTACGCCTTTTGGCGCAAGCCAGTCGCCTAAGCCCCAGTCTTTCCCGTTGGCACTGCTGAAATACAGCCCGTCTTCGATGGTTTGCTCGGCGAAGGCCAACCACTGTTTCATGTAAGGGTAGCCTTTGGCTAAACTCCGGTCGTCGCCGTAACTCATGAAGGTGCGCCAGGGTGCCTGTATGATGAACGAACACCAGTAAGGTCCGCCGCCCGCTTCGTGTGTGCTTGGAGCGGTGTTTGGTAGCGAGCCGTCTGTTCTCACCACGTCGTTCCAGGCCTGTAACCAATTGTAGTAGAGTGGGGCGACCTCGTAAAGCGTCTGCACGGTTAGGGTGGAAGCATTGCCGTCGCCGCCGTATCCGTGTTTTTCAAAACTGCCGCAATCGACCATATAGCCGTTGAAAGCCAGATTCTCGGTGGTGTAGGCCACCATGTCGTGAATGGCGCAGAGGTCGGCATCGGAGCAACTGAATGAGGCTCTCCGCGGATAGTCGGTCCTCATGCGGTGTACCTTGATGTCTTCGGGTTTTGGGGTGATGGGCAGGTTGATCAGCACAAGGTATTGGTAGGCCTGCTGGATGAATTTGTCGGTGAAGGTGTCGCCGCCTTCCGCGCCCGAACTGATGAGCGTGTTGTGTAGGAAGGTGAAGACAGTGCCGTCGTCGAATCTCGTATCGGCAAAGCCCACGGTGGTCTCGTGGCCCGCCGGAAGTTGTGGCAGCCTTATCTCGGGCAGACCGTTCACCACGCGTCCCATGTCGACGAACCACATATTCTCGCCGTAGGGCTTGACGCTCACGGCTGAAAAAGTCTCTTGTATAGTGCAAGGCTCGCACATCTGCTGCACGGCTTTTACTGAAACGGTAACGGTGTCGACCGCCACCCAAGGCAAGGTGTCGAGGGCCATGCCTGTAAGTGCTTTTGGAACCTGTCGTGCGTCAATGAGCTCTCCCGTGTAGTCATCGTGAATCCAAGTGCCCAAGTCGCGGTAGCCGCTGGCACAGCCCATCCATGTTTCATCGGTGGTGAGGGCCGTACGGCCGTCGAGGTCTAATTCTGCGCAGACCACCGCTCCGTCATACACCGCTCCGAAATGTTTTCGGTACCAGCCTGCTCCGGTCCAAAAAACCAAGTCGTTTTCGCCTTTTTTCAGCAACCCTGAAACATCGTAGGTATTGATGAGGGAATGTTTGCTGAGTTGTGAAACGGCGGGTGTCAGGACAGCATCGTTCACTTTTTGCCCGTTAAGGTAAACTTCGTGGTAGCCAAGAGAATTCACATAAAGCAAGGCCTGTGAGAAATCATCCGTGACCGTGAATTTCTTTCTTAAAAGGGCGGAATTGCCTGGAGCGGCACCGATGTATCGTCCTTCGATTTGGTCGAGAATTCCGATGCCGAACTGCTGCGGACTGCTCCATGGCGATGCGCCGTCGTGGTTCCACACCCTGACCCGCCACCAGCATTGCTGCCGTGATGAGAGGGGTGCGCCACTGTATGGCACCATAACCTGTTCGGCGGATGCCACTTGTCCGCTTTGCCACAAATCCGCCTCGCCAGCCAGCAGCTTGTCTGCGGAAGAAGCCACTTCAATCTGATAGGCCACCTGAGTCATACTTTTGTCGCAACGGGTCTTCCAACTGAAATGGGGCATATCGGAGTCGATGCCCAAAGGCTCTGTCAGGCCTTCGCATTTCAGGTCATACACTTCGGGGGTCGAACTGCAAGCGGCGAAGAGAAAGAACGCCAGCATGGCGAGAATGGGGTAGATGTGTTTTTGCATAGATAGTGGCTTATAATATGAACGGGCAAAGGTATGAAAATTATTGTTGTTACTTGTGCTTTTAAAGACGTTTCTAAAACGCCTTTACGCTTCGCGATAGCGTATCATGGCGACAGCACCCACCGCGCGACAGCGTCCTTCCCGTCGTCATCCTCGCGGAGGCGGGGACGGGAATCTAATCTATTATCCCGCCAAAAACATTATAAAAGCCCGGAAACGAGCGGTTGCGAGTTTCCGCACAAAAAAGGTTTTGCAAGTTTTGTGAACCCCAAAACAAAAAACTCCGAGGGCATCATGTGACACCCTCGGAGGCCTATTCTTTCTCAAGTGTGGCGTTTCAGGAACTGGCAAAAGACTGAAACGAATTGTTAAGCTTTAGTTTAAAAAGACTAAAGATGACAAATCAGGATGCACTTCTTGGCTTTTTCAGTTGCTTTGCTCCATCGGTAGGACCGAAATTCGACTTTTCGAGGATTTGGTCCGTGCATAGGTCTTTTTCCTCGACTTTTCGAGGATTTTGTCCATCGCAAGGTCTTATTTCTCGACACGTCGAGCATTTCGGTCCATCGGCATGACAAAATGTTCGAGATTTGGGACATTATGTCATGCGTGAGGTCTTTTTTCTCGACACGTCGAGCTTTTTGTCCTTGGGTCGGACTTTTTTCTCGAGAAGCGGAAATTTGGTCCGGTAGGAGGAGTTTTTCAGTCGAAAAATCCAAAAAAGAAGCGTAGGGCAGGGCTGATGGCTCGGGCGAAAGGCCTTTGCCATGCGTGAAGACAACGTTTCCGCAACCATGCGGAAGATACAGATTCCAATCAGTAGTGGGATATGGGACATCCTCAGCGGCGGGAATTTTGCCGCTGTCGTTAGGAGAGACCGCTTCGGACAGGCGGTCATCTATATCGTTTCTATGGATAGAAGAGTCAGATAGGTATGCCGTGCAGTTTTTTATGTTCCACATAAGTCATCAATTTTTTAGTTTGTCGGGGACCGCGATAGGAGAGCTTAGCCCCTTGCGAGGCGACGACATTCGCGGCAAGAGGTTCCCAAGCCCCCTGTTTTCCTGTCGCCAACGCTGTTCCGTGTCTGTAGGTGTTACACATGATTTGAATTTGATTAGATATGGCAAAAGTACAGCGTATTTCGTGAACGCGCCACTTTTGGAGGGGATTTTTTTATCAACAAAATTATCAACAGGGTAATTGGTTGGGGATGAGCGAAACAGAAAAATAATGATGAAAAATCGGAGCTTTTTTGAAATCCTTAAATCCGCAACCGATCTGCAAGAGTAATGAGTTCCAAAGTAGCAGGCCGGGAAGATGCCTTCAGGCCGTAGGGAATGGCATTTAGGTGTTTCCGTTGCACAAAATCCCCTTACCCCACGATGCGTCTTGAGGC